>JAQWBU010000088.1 GCA_028706195.1 Eubacteriales bacterium | reverse complement strand
AGAGTTCTGCTTGAATATGCAAGGACAGAGAAAAAGAATGTCGCATAGTAAAACTTAAGCCGGAAGAATCTGAAGAGGAAATGGCTTCTCTTAACAAGCGCTTGTGATCTCCGTCATATTTTCTCAGCTGTAAATCCAACTCTTCCAAAGTGGAAAACTGTGCTGATTTATTGCGCGTGAACATCAATTTGGACTTAATTCGATTCAAAAAGAAAGACACCTGCTCGTGCGAGCTGACATCACTTTTATTCAGAGATTTTGAACTGTCCAAATCCGTCATGCTTACATCCGCTCAACAGCTTCAATTCCGGCAAGCTTCAGACCTGCACGCAATGTGCGCTCCACGGCTCCGGTGAGAGCAAGGCGCGCCAAAAGCAGATTGTGATTATAGCTGCGCAGGATAGGTTGATTATGATAAAACTTATTAAACGAACGAGCCAGAGTCATAATCTGACGCATCATTACCGAAGGTTCATGCGTTAATGTGGCGCGTTCAAGAGAATGCGGGAAGAGCTCAATATTTTTCAAAACTTCCTGTTCCTCATCTTCCTGCAGCAATTTCAGGGCAGTGTCACTGACTGTCTGCAACTCAAGCAAAATATCAGTACCGGCCTTGCGGGCAAGGGCATTACAGCGGGCTACCGTGTACATTAAATAAGGAGCAGTATCCCCTTCGAAATCGAGCATTTCCTCCCAGGAGAAGATGATATCGCGTTCTCTGCCATTTCGCAGAAAGGCATAACGTACAGCTCCCAGACCAATTTTCTCTGCGCTATCTCTTAGTTCGGCCTCAGGCATGTCATCGTTATTGCTGCGAATGATCGCTGCTGTTTTCTCAACGCTGGTTTCCAGCAAATCTTCCAGGAGAATTACGTTCCCGCTTCTGGTAGAGAAGCTGCCATCGGCCATTTTTACAGTTCCGAATGCAACGTGGACATTATTATCAGCTTTCGGGAAGCCGGCCTTCTTAGCTACTGCGAAGACTTGTTCAAAATGGTTTTTCTGCGGCAGACCAACAACGTAAATGTTGAGATCATAGTCGTATTCCTTGGCCCGATAAAGCATAGCCGCCAGATCTCGTGATGCATAAATGGTGGAACCGTCAGATTTCAATACCAGACAAGGTTTCAGACCGTATTCTTCCAGATCGACGACCAGAGCTCCTTCACTTTCTATCAGCAGGTCTTTTTCCTGCAAGAGGCTGACAACTTCCGGAATTAAATGTGAGTAGAAACTTTCGCCGTTCGTGTTGTCAAAGTTGATCTTGAGTCTGCTGTAAATTTGGTTAAATTCCTCGAGGCTGACATCGCGAAATTGCTGCCACAACTCAAGTTCCTCTTCTTCCCTGTTTTCTAATCTCCTGAAAGCTTCCCGGGCTTCATCTTCCAGCTCTGGTTTTTGCTCAGCTTCCTGATGAAATTTCACATAAACACGGGTCAGCTCTTTAATGGCATTTTCTGCCAGAGCTGCTTCATCTCCCCATAGTTTCCAGGCAACAATCAGTTTACCGAACTGTGTGCCATAATCACCTAAATGGTTGAAGCGGAAGACATTAGCACCCTGGTAGTCGTAGATATTGGCAATGGCTTCTCCCAAAAAGGTGGTAAAGGCATGGCCGACATGAAAGGGTTTGGCAATATTAGGAGAAGAATATTCAACAATGATATTCTTCCCTTTGTATTTATCAGAGGCTCCGGGTCTGTCACCTGCAGCTATTGAGCGACGTATCACGTCTACCGCACGGAAAGACCTGTCAATAAAAAAGTTCAGATAAGCTCCGGCTACCTCAATACGTTCAATAAAAGCTGTTTGATCAGTATCCGCCTCGATCTTGTCCTTAAGTTCAAGAGCAATCTTTTGAGGAGCTTGCCGCAGAGACTTTGCTAAGGTGAAACAGGGAAAGGCATAGTCACCCAACTCAGGCCTCGGAGGAATCTCCAATATTTCAGCAATCTCTTCTTTACTCAAATCGATATACCGGAGCAGCACATCTATTAATTTGTCATGTGAATTCATTTATCAATATTTCCTTGCAATTTATTTCCAAAGCGGCGTCGGGAACACGCCTTTTTCCGCCAAATCGCGGAGAGAAGCTTCTACGAAAGGCTTATCTTCCTGGTATGTTACTCCAAACCAGCGTTCAGGGCTTTTCATGGTTTGTATATCACAGTTACCGCGCTGCAGTTCCTGACCTAATATCTCCGGCAGCAAATATTCAGAGTTCAGAGACCCTGATTCGATTGTTTCATCAAGAAAAGCAGTGAAGTTTTCAGCCAGAACCCGCATAAAGCCTTGTGAAAAACCGAAAAAATTCATTGAAACATCTGACTCACCTGATAGCGGATGCCAGGTTTCTCCATCGTCAAGAGTATATTTTGCATTATCGTTAGCTGCTGCGATCTTCTTAAGTTCACGGATCGCGATAAGAAAGCCATTTTCATCAAGTTCACAGACACCACGAGATACTGTGCCGTGCAGAGACATAGTATTCCTCAGTTTCCAGGTGCACAGAGCATGACTTGCCTTTTTATCTGCCTTCTGATTTTCACTTAGAAAATCATACATCAATTTAAATGCCTCTTTACCATAATAGTCGTCAGCATTTATGACAGTCAAAGGTGCATCTACCAAATCCCGGGCCGCTAAGACAGCATGTCCTGTACCCCAGGGTTTGACACGATCAGCAGGAACGGAGTAAGCGGGAGGCAAATCTTCAAGTTCCTGAAAAGCGTATTGCAAATTAATATATGGACGCAGACGCTGTCCAACAATCTCTTCGAAATCAGTTTCCATATCCCGCTTAATCACAATGACTAAGTCTTCAAAACCTGCCTGCACAGCAGCATGAATGGAGTAATCCATTAGTATTTCTCCTGATGGACCTACACGTTCAAGCTGCTTTACCCCACCATAACGTGATGCCATACCCGCCGCCATAATCAATAGAACCGGCTTTTTTCGCATTATTTTCCTCCGCTTTATTTTTGCCAAATTGCAGTGTTTTTTATTATTCACATAATACCATAGTGGGAAAAGCCGGACAGAAGCAGCGCTAAACTTGGAAATGTAACTGCTGTCGGCAAAACTGCATGATTCATGGCCGATATGATAAACTTGTAATGATTAAAGTACGAAAACATCCGTTTTTGTGTTTTTGAAAGGATTTTTATATATATGACTACAACTAACAACGCAACGAATGATGTGAGGCTTGCCGTTCTTATAGACGCGGACAATGTGCCTCCTCACAACGTGCAAGCCATGATGGAAGAAATAGCCCGTTACGGAACTCCCACTATCAAGAGAATTTATGGAGACTGGACCAGACCCTCCCTCACACAATGGAAATCTCATCTTCTGGATTACGCTATCAGCCCAATTCAACAATTCAGCTACACGAGCGGCAAGAACTCTACTGACTCAGCTTTGATTATTGACGCAATGGATATCCTTTACGCAGGAAACGTGGACGGTTTTTGTCTGGTTTCCAGCGACAGTGACTTTACCCGTTTGGCTACAAGATTACGTGAAGCCGGCAAGATCGTTTATGGAATGGGCGAAATGAAAACGCCGAACCCCTTCATAGCTGCCTGCGATCGCTTTATTTTCCTTGAAGTCTTGCAGCGTAATCATGATGAGTCGCAAGCTGTCAGTGAGGTTAAGGAAAGCGAGCCCAAGAAAACTACAGCTCGTCAGGACAACTCTTCCCGTCCTCGCACTCAGCGGGCTGCAAAAGACAAAACCGCCATTAATAAGATTGATCGCAAGCTGATTAATCTCATTTCTTCCTCTATTAAAGATGTTGAAGACGATAATGGCTGGGCTTTTCTGGCTGAAGTCGGAAACATGATCAACAAAAAGCAACCTTCATTTGACTCTCGTAATTATGGTTTTGATAAATTATCGAATTTAGTGCAATCAATAGACAAATTCGAAGTGCAAATGCGTGACACCGGTAATCCTAACGTGAAGCTGGTCTACGTCAGAGTCAAGAACGGCAGACGTTAAGAAGCCTGCACAATAATTAAATAATTTCTCAGGTGGAGGATTTTATGGCAAGAACCCTCATGATAGGGCTGACAGAGTCCGGTCAGGAGACTAAGATAAATGAAGATGCTTTCCTATGTGGTGGTCGCATCTATCCTGATATGCTCAGAGGTAATGAAGAGCAGAGTTTGAGTTCGAGTAAATACCATCAGCTGTACATGGTTGCTGAAGGATTCGGCGGCCCTGGAGCAGGTGATTTGGCTTCACGGATGGTACTACGTATCGGCAATCAGATGCTCGATCAAATTGAAGACTACAAATATCCTGAATTGGATTTCAAAAAATTTACCCGGGACTTGTTGTCTCAGGCTCATTCTGCGATCAAAGAAATGGTTTCATCCAAGTTCAGTCACGAGGTGGGCTGCTCTTTTGCGATGTTGTTGATTGACGCTAATACCTGCTACACATTGAATGTAGGCAGTACAACGATAAATTTATATCGCAACGGTCAGATTTATCGACTGACGGAGAAATCGGCATCCGATATACCTGAAGAGTATTTAGGTAATTTGGCGACCGGTTCTCTCCCCTTACCTGATACCATGAATAAGAGCGAACTGCAGCCGGGCGATGTATACGTGCTCTCGAGCAGCGGTTTTAACAAAAATTATCGCAGTAAGGATTTGCGTGATGATTTATCCAAACAAGATGCTTTCGCTGCTACTATCAGGCAGGCTCAGATTAATTCCGGAGCCAGAGATATCGGACCTAATCGCACCGTTGTCGCAGTGAAGGCTTTAGATCTTCAATTAGAATTGCCACAAGGCCCCTCCCCTATTGAAGCGGAGCGGAAACGTGTTTTCAGTGGCGAAACAGCTGTTGACACTGAGCTAGATGATACTGAGGATAATATGGATAAATATGACAGATATTCCAAAGAAACTGACGACGGAGCTGTCCCTGCACCCAGCGGAAAACAAAAGGCCGGAGTATTTTTCAAAAGTCTTCTTTTGGGCTTCGTGCTTGGCCTGGCAATTCTCTTGATTGTCTGGTTCTTTATCCTCTAAGTTAAATTTCAAGTTATTTAAGGACTATAATCTCTGTCTGAAAAGGGGCTGATCGCGTCTATGCCGTCAGTCCCTTACTAATGCCGTCGTGGGGACTGAAGGATGATTCGTTTATGACAAAGGAATTACAGCAAAAAGAAAAAACTATCGGGATTAGCTCGGCTCTTATCTCCGCCCTGATGTTCGGCATTTCACCGGCGATTGCAAAACTTGCGTACGAGGGTGGCAGCAACGGTCTGACCATGACGTTCACGCGGTCGTTAATGTCGCTGCCCTTTTTGTTCCTGATTGCAAGATTCAAAAATATTTCGCTGAAACTGACGAAAAATGAGCTGCTTGTTGTTGTTTTGGTCAGTATCTTCGGTAATTTCTCGACTACCTTGATGCTCTACTCATCATTTTCTTACATCAACGTTGGCATGGCTTCGGTCCTGCATTACTTCTTCCCCGTCATCGTCACACTGGTGAGTGTAGTGTTCTTTAAAGAAAAAATAAAGTGGTGGAAGTTAGTGGCGCTTGCACTGGGATTTGCGGGAGTTCTGACTTTCATGGGCACTGCGGCAGAGGGAGATTTGACCGGCGTCCTGCTCGCAGTGGGTTCCTCCATCACCTACGCTGCAATGCTGATAAGCGTCGAACGCACGGTGCTGAGCACGTTCCACTGCGTAAAACTGACCTTCTACACTAACCTCATAGTCAGCCTTGCATCGTTTGCTCTCGGACGAGCGAGTGGAATTCTGAACTTAAATCTGACACTACCGGCGTGGATATATTCTTTTGTGGTCTCGATGATGGTAGGTGTGATTGGCTTTTCACTCTTGAATTACGCTATTGTGAAGATAGGCGCAAGTTCCACTTCTGTCATTTCGATGGCAGAACCCCTGTCGGGAGTGTTGTTTGCTTTTCTGATTCTGGGTGAAACCCTGACGCTGCTTAACTGGCTAGGCTGTATTCTGATCATGACAGGAGTCGCCATCATATCCATCTTCACATTGCGGCAAGAAAATTCGTAATTTGTTGTCAGTTGTAAATTCCTTACTTTATCTTTTTACAGGCGTTTTCAGGACATAAAAAAATCCGCTGCGGATTGTATCCGCAGCGGAGTCCTTGTGG
>JAQWBU010000087.1 GCA_028706195.1 Eubacteriales bacterium | reverse complement strand
AAATGGCAGTTCAGGTAATTTGTGGTCCATTAATATTCTCCTTCTCTTTTTTTGGTCAGAGTCGATTCTGACATAATTAATCTGTCTCCTATACTCTACAAGAACTCCGTAAATATAATCTAAAGTTTTTAAGATATGTTTCAAAAGTGACGCAATTCATTCTCGAAAAACAGCTTAACTCAATCTGAGAGAAGTCACCCGTCCGGTGGAATTCTAATCAATTTGCGCATAATTTTTATTGAATATTACATAGGAAATTAATATAATGACCCAAAATTTAAGATGAAAATGCGGAAGGAATATAGAGATATGTATTGTTCAAATTGCGGAACACAGCTATCTGAAAGCACAAGATTTTGCCCTGCTTGCGGCAGTGGAAACGATCAGCCCTTCCAAAGCAAAGCGCAGCCTATGACACTTCGCGGATTTTCGCCCCGCATTAGCGACCCGCTTTTTGCCGGATACCTCAAGAACAGCAATCGCTGGTCGGCAATATTTTCTATGATTCTTGCTCTGGCCGCCGTGATCGGTTTCTACATATACGGTGAAGTCAGCTCAGAAATGGACAACCCGGATGCTCTCTATATCGGCTTCGCTATTGGCGGCATGTTTTTGTTGATCGCGCTGTTTCAGATACTGGGCAGAAAAAGAAGCAAAACCTGGGACGGTACGGTTGAGGACAAGAAGATCAAAAAGAAAAGCAGGCGCCGCGATTATGGCGACGATAATGTTCAATATGAGGACTATCTGGAATATTCAGTCATTATTCGCAGCGATCAGGGCAAACGATATACCGTCACAGCTGAAGACAGCGATACCCTGTATAACTACTATCAAATTGGAGACCGGGTAAGGCATCACGCCGGGCTTAACTCCTACGAGAAGTATGACAAGACCGGTGATAAATTTATCACTTGCAGCGCCTGCGGGACATTGTGTGATATCCGGGACGATTATTGCTTCCGCTGCAAATGTCCGCTGCTCAAATAAACAATTCAGGGAGAGCAATTATGAAAAAAGGGCTGCTTCCTAGCATCCTGATAACACTTCTGGGCATCGCCCTCATTTTCATGGGGGCATCTCAGGTCATCCTCGGTTTTGCCGGGAAAAGCGCGACCGCAGTCATCACCGATATCCGGCGCGAAGGCGGAGAACGCACAGATGGCAAACCGGGGCGCTACACCTACAACATCAGTTACACCTTTGCCTTGCCTGACGGGAAAGAAATTAACGGCTTTACGAAGAAGATCGGTGATTCCGTCTATCTGAAAGCCGATGGGACAACGCCCGTGCAGGTGCAGTATCTTCCCGCTCTCCCATATATCAACGCCATGGAGCGCGACACAGGACTTGGTGTGGGGCAAGTTGTTTTGATCATTGCCGGCGTGTTTCTGATCCTGATCATCAACATAAGTAAAGGCGAAAAAAAGAAAAAGCGGCTTCCCTCAAGCTGAGGAAAACCGCTGGTTTGGCGGAGACGGTGGGATTCGAACCCACGTGCCGGTTGCCCGGCAAACGCATTTCGAGTGCGCCCCGTTATGGCCGCTTCGGTACGTCTCCGTTTTCATTTAGGATTGTCTGCTATATTCGCTTCGCTGTCAAGTTTTAATTGTCTCGCCTGAAGCGATCCAGGAAAGCATTCGACAGCATGGGATTAGCCTCCATTCCGGAAGCTATCTCTTCATATTTTTTCAAAATCGCTTTACCCAGCGCAAGATTGGGATAGATGGCATAACGTTTTAAAAACACGTCTTCATCTATATTTGATTTATATAATTCATTTGCGATATCACTGACAAAGCGTCTGCTGTTGGGCAAAGATATTTCCGAAATCATCTCAATTTCATTCCAGAGAATGCGATCCGGACCTAAGTCAGGAACTTTGTATTCCCGGGACTGTTCAGGTTCTCTTTGGGAGAGTTCTTCCCGCAGGAAGGAAATATCGTCCAAAATCATGCACAGGTCTGCCAGCACTCTGGCGACGGTAGATCTGGGATAGCTGAACTGGAAAGTCAGCCAGCCGCATACGTAGAGAAAGTGACTGGCGCGTAAACGAATCAGGTTTTGGATCTGGTTTACCTCTTCCTTTTTCTTCAGTGTGGAAAGGACAGGAAAGAGGACTGACAGATCCTTATAATTTAGGCTGTACGCCAGCGCCTCAATTTCAGACTCTGTGATGGCCTTTTTCAGTTGTGACATTAGCCAGGTGCGTTGAACCGCTGTCTGATCCATGAGAAGTTCCTCCGGAGAGGGATGTAGTTCACGGCATGAATTCAAAGCTTCGTCAAAGGTAGAAAATCGCAGAGGTATATCAGGTACAAAGTATGTTTTTTCCGCTGCTTTTTCTCCGGGCGGCTCGCTTTCAATCTCGGTTTTTGCCTGTGTGAGATCAATGATGCGCCTCAGTTGTGGCCGAGGTCTGGAAACAACTATATGAGCTGTTTCATTTTGCTCTTCTGCTTCAATCTCTGTTTGGGCTGAGCCTTCTGCTACATCATCTGCTTCCTCTGGCTCAATATCTTCCGGCAGCGGCTCTTCACTTTCTTCGACCTCATTCTTATCCTCAGGAAGAACGGGCAGCTCCACCTCTGAAATGGCTTCGTTTTCATAAGCTGGAGTTTCTTCAGTCTCATCTACCGGTGCGGCGATACGCGACGGATGTAATAAGAGTCGTTCTTTTTCCACTTTTGCGCTTGCTCTGGTTTCAGCATCAGCGACAGGCTGCAGCTTTTCCTCTGCAGCGGAAATCAGCTCAGGTTTGCGCAACTGAGGCTTGCGGATTGAATTTTTTTGCTCTGGATCAGGCTTCATTAATCTTTCCCGATGCTTCGGATTGCCGCAGGCAGAGAATCGATGGCTTCGCGAATCTCAGCTGTTGTAAAACTCAGGCGTTCAACTACCTCAGCCAGTCCACTGTCGTAATCCTGCAAAGTACGTTGTACATAGGCTGATGATTTTTCCGTAAAGTCACTGCTGCTTTCTTCGATTGAGCGGGTCATCTCTTCCAGGGCCGAGACTTGTTGTTTCACTCGCTGCAGGAAGCTTTCTGTCAATTTACTCTGTTCTTCAGTCAGATGGACTGATTTTTCCATAGTTTTTGAGGTTTCATTGATTGCTCTGTTCAGCAGATCAGTATTGAGTCGCAATTGATCTGAGAGTCTTGAGAGTTGATTGGCCAATCCCTCCTGCTCGCCCATATACAGGGCAGTCAGTTTATCTGAACTCTCAGAAATAAGCCTGAGGTTATCGCTTAACGCCACGGTCTCGTTTGCAATGTCATTACGCGATATGGCCATCAGTCCCAAAATATCGTGCAACTCCTGATTGAGATTTATATTCTCGTCGCGAGAAACAGCCATGATCTGTTTTGATTCTTCCATCATAGCCAGCGCAGAATCTGTAATACGGTTGACTTTTGACAACTCCTGCGGGAGTGGCGCCAGATGCACCTGTAAAGCCTCAACTGTTTTATTAGTGAAAGAGTCGGCCAGTTCCTGCATACCTGATTCCTGCTTTTCGGCCAGGTTCCTGGCCAAATTTGTCAAAGCGGCGCTTGATTCCTGAATTGGCGGGGCGATTTCTCTTTCCATCACTTCGCGTACGCCGTTGCGAACTCCTTCGGCAAAATCACCATGCACCAGCTGCTCGGCAATTTCACTGAAGGATTTTACTTCGTGGCGCATGCTTTCGCCATAAGAAATCAACTCGCTGATTAAAAGTGTTACACCTGCACGATCCTGATATACAGGAGCAACATCTGCCAATGAACTGCTGATGTTCTGCACAATCTGCAAAAGATTGTATCTGGTGTTCTGAGTATCCACTCCCAGTAAAATCGCGGTAACCAGGCCGGTTCCCAGAGGTATCAGGATTGCCATCATGAGGGTAGGTATAGGCAGGGCCTGCGCCGAGACTGCGCCCGGCTGCAAATTAGATTCGGCGATCAGAACTACTACGGCGGCTATGATGCCGAGAACAAGCAAAAGAGCGGAGATGAGGCTGTTGAAGCGGGCGTTTTTATAAATTTTGAAAACGTCCTTTTGCATCATCAGAGGTTGAGGATCAGGCAGCCATTTGCCTTTGTAGAGCTTCTCGCTTTGAACGCTGAGGGTATCCAGAATATCACTTAATTCCTCATCGTCGACTTCACTGCTTACAGCCTGAAGGCTTTCAAATGCATTCGTCTGTTCGAAATCCACGGTTTTCAGGGCTTCGGAAAAATTACTCTCTCTCTCGGCTGCAGAGCGACGTAACTTGCGATTTCTCAGCACAGTTACGACAAACAACACGAGCATTATCAGGGGAATTACAATCATACTGCTATAGCTGACGGCCAGATATCCTGACACGCTGATAGCAAAAAAAACAGAAATATTCGTTAAAACAACAGACATGAACTACTCTCCTTCGTCTCCACTACTTAAGAACAAGTCTCAGTCTTTAATTACAATATAAATTTTCGTGCCTGACTGAAGCAGTAAGCAACGGATCTTAAATGTAAATTTTATTATACCACGCCTGAAAAAACATGCCTGCCGTCTACCCACGTATCACTCAGTTTAAATTTTTCATCAAAAGCCGCCAAATCAGCTCGCTTACCTACTTCGATCTTAGCTGTATTCTGTGAAAAAAGCCCAGCAGGATTTGATGAAAAGAATGGATAGACCTCGTTCAGATCAGCATTTAGAATTTCCGCGGCATTTTGGATGGCGTCCATTGAGTCCAGGGTACTTCCAGCGAGCACATCACTGTCTTTTAAGCGGGAAATCCCTTCGCTGACCCTTATCTCCATGTCCCCCAGGTGATAGTCTCCTACGGGCAGTCCACGGGCCATTGTTGCGTCACTGATCCCGATGATTCGCTCGTGTGAAACAGTACGGGCGATCAGTCGCAGGTTGGCAGGATGAATATGAACTCCGTCAAAAATGAGCTCAAGATGGAGCTTGCTTTCCAATATAGCGCCAACTAGGCCCGGTCTGCGCTGATGGGGCCGGGGCATGGCATTTCCGAAATGGGTGGCCACTTTCGCCCCACGAGCTATGGCTTCCCGGCCCAGATCATAATCTGCTTCTGTATGTCCCAGACCTGCAACTATTCCTTCCAGGGCGGCCTTTTCAATCAATTCAAGAGCTCCGTCAAGTTCGGGAGCAATCGTGATGTATCTGATCCAGCCCTGCGCTGCTTCCTGATAACGGTCCAAAGTCTCCGGATCGGGGGATTTGAGATGTTCTGCTGCTATCGCACCTGTACGCAGAGGTGATATCCAGGGTCCTTCGAGGTGAATACCGGCAAGGCGGGCTCCGGACAAATCTTTTTCAGCCGTTCCGGCGTAAAAGCGCAAGAGCTCAAGCAGTTTTTCCTCTTTTTCACTAACTATTGATGCGAAAAAAGAAGTCACGCCCCGGCTTGCTAAATAGGAACTGAAGCGGCCAAGTTTCTCTTCGTCTATATGATTAAGATCAATTCCGATACTTCCGTGAATATGAGATTCGAAAATCCCAGGAAATAAATACTTACCCTCGAGGTCAAAAGACGGACAATCACAGTTAAATCGGGCCTTTTCACTCGACGGACGCAAGTCGCTGATAATTCCGTCCTTAATATAGATATCCTGAAACGGTGAGAAATCAGCTCCTTTCAGCTTCGCATTGCGCAGTATTACGCTGTCAGGCATCCCTATTCCCCACTACTTACTTCGTTATCGACTGAATCACCCTGATAGAGCAGATCATAGACTTCACCAAAACGCCGGGCCGCCGACGGACGATCCGGACTCTTATGCACATTCTGTTCTTGTATTGCTATGACCATGTCCGTCTGCCCGAGGTCAAAACCTATGAACCATGAGTCGAGTGAGATGCGTTCCATTTGGGCATCCCAGGCAGCCTCAACAGTTCCTGATTTTCCGGCCAGGGTGGCGAAATCGCGGTAAGCTGTTTGTCGGTGAGTTTCTTCCACTGTGGCTCTGAGGGCTTGTCGCAAAAACTCCCGGTTTTCTGCGCTGACAACATCTTCTTTCCAAACGGAAGGTTCATCCGAAAGCAAGATACGAGGTGCAGGAATATCGCCATCAGCTGCCACAGCAGCGTAGATGCTCGCCATCTGAGTGGCAGTCACTTCAATTTCACCCTGTCCGTAAGCTGAAGTTGCCAGCATGACTGTATCGCCAATATCTCCGCTGTTGCTGAAC
>JAQWBU010000011.1:6185-25825 GCA_028706195.1 Eubacteriales bacterium | reverse complement strand
GGTGGATTATTGTTTATCTGCATCCTTCTGGGTATTGCTCTAGCTTTGCTCATGAAAGGGCAGAACACAAGCAGTCTAAGCGAACAAAATATGCAGGATTTGCAAAACAACGTTATAGAATACCAGCGCCGCAATGAGGAACTGTCTAACCGCAATGCTCAGTTGCAAGCTTATATCCGTGAACTCGAGTCAGATTTAACCGGGGAAGGCAATGAAGTACTGTCTCGACTTATTGATGAAAGGGAAAGCTACGCGATCTTTGCAGGTTTGAGACCCGCAGTCAATTCCGGAGTTGTAATCACTCTTCGCACTGTACCTGGTCAGAAAATGAAAGACAGCGTATTGAGAGAGTTTGTCAACGAGCTGTCCGCTTTGGGTGCGCAGGCCATCTCTATCAATGATGAACGCAAAGTGGCAACTACTGAAATCAGAGCCAAACAAGACTCCATCCTGATAAATGCAGTCTCTTTCGACAGGGAGCAGGAATTTGAAATCAAGGCGATAATGCGTCCTGATGATCTGGAGCAGTATGTGCTGCCATATCTGGAGTCAGTAAGCGAATCTATCGTGGCTCAGTTGGGCGATGAGGCGCCTTCAATACGGATAGAAGCCCAGGCCAGAGTCGAGATTCCCGCTTTAAGAGAAGATCGGACCAGCTATAAATTTGATTTATTAAAACCGGAACAGTAAACGCGGTCACATCTGATGATAAATAGTTATACTGAGAGTATGGAAGAAAACAAAAGACTTTTTGAAAAATATATTGACTTGGATAGCCCGGAAGAAGCATTGGCTTTGCTTGGAGCCTGCAGTTGTCATGGAGACATAGTCGAACGGGCGCTGTCGGTTGATTGTGATACTACAGCTGAAGGCATGGTTATCAGGGGCGAAGATAAGAGAAAAGTGGATGCCGCCGTCCGTGTTTTTGAACGTTTGCATGAATTGTGTCGTGACGGTACTCCCGTGACGGAACAATTGGTGCGATACCTGCTTGATTCTGCTCTGGATAATACGCTTTCGGAAGCAGAGTTGTTCACACCTGATCTTATCTGTGTCAACGCGAAAGGCAAACCCGTGTTAAGCAAGACGGCGGGTCAAAAGAAATATGTTGATGCCATTCGTAATCATGAGCTTACTTTTGCTATCGGACCTGCCGGAACCGGCAAGACTTATCTGGCGGTTGCCATGGCAGTTAAAGCATTCAGAAACCATGATGTCTCCCGCATAATTCTCACTCGTCCAGCCGTGGAAGCCGGCGAGAACCTCGGGTTTTTACCGGGGGATCTGCAAAATAAAGTTGATCCTTATATGAGGCCGCTATACGACTCTTTAAATGACCTGATGGGATTTGACACCTACCACAGGCATTTGGAGCGGGGTGAAATCGAAGTATCGCCTCTGGCCTATATGAGAGGGCGTACCCTGGATGACGCCTTTATCATATTGGATGAAGCCCAGAACTCAACCCGTGAACAGATGAAAATGTTTTTGACTCGCATCGGCTATAATGCCAAAGCTGTAGTAACCGGAGATATCACTCAAATCGATCTGCCGCGAAGCACCCGGTCTGGTTTGTCGGATGCCGCCAATCTGCTTAAAAGTGTTGAAGGTATTAGCAGTGTCGAGTTAAGCGAACGTGATGTAGTCAGAAATCCCTTGGTACAACGTATTATTCGCGCCTACGAAAAAGCTGACATGCAGAAAAATAAAAATCGGCGTGAGGGGTATCAGCGATGAACATGTCAACACGCAGTAAGAAATATATTAACGGATTACTCATAGTCCTCACACTGATAGCAATTGTGGTCGTAGTCTTCTTCGGTTCGATTCCGCGCACATATGATTTAGAAGTAGGGGACACCAGTATGTACGACATCACTGCTCCCCGCGGCATAGTTGATGAGGCGGAGACAGAGAGGCGAGCCCGTGAGGCAATGACTTTAGTTCCAACCGTCATGATGCGCTCGGAGGAAAAGAGCGCAGCTTCACTGTCAGCAGTCACTCTCTTCAGAACCATGGTTGATGAAAGGCGGGCGGAACTTTATCCGACTGAGCGCGTCAACGGATCTGAAAATGAAGGGGAGACAGGCGAAGGACCTACAAGAGTGCCTACACGCAAACCATCTGAGTCAACGATCCAGCTGGCTGCGTCATCCCTGATATCAGGGCTGGATCAGAATTTAAACATTGTGATTCCCTCGGGCGATGCCGAAGAACTTATGCGTATGGACAGAGACAGGCTGGACTCGATTTTCGATATTATGGATACCGAGGCCAATGCCTTGGTTCTCAAGTCACTAGATGCTCTCACGCTGCAGCGGGAATTGTCAGAGAGCAGCGAGCGCATATCTGAACAACTTACATTTAATTCCAGCGATACGGACATGGTCGTACGCTTCATATCGCTGCTGATCCAGCCGAATATTGAATACAATGTCGAAGCTACAGAAAACGCCAAGCAAGCTGCCTATGATCAGGTGCTTAACAACCCGGTCATGGTGAACAGGGGCAGCAGGATTATCACTGCCGGTGAGATTGTTACGGAAGATGTAATGGCCAAACTTGAAGCTTTGGACCTGATTGATAATGATGAAATTGACTGGATTACTGTAGTCGGTACTGTGGGACTGGTTCTGATAACTGTAGTTCTGGCCTGGTTGTTTTTCTCAAGATATAATCGTGAAATATTTGAAGAGCCGCGTCACATCATTGCAGTTATTATCACCGTACTCATCACTCTGATATTGTCAGCCTATATTTCATCCTCTTACCCTCTGGCGCCTCCCATATATTTCGCAGCTGTGGTAATCACCGCATATTTCGGTTTCCGATCTGCTTTGGTGGTATCCTTCCTGCTTGCGCTGCTGGTATCACCGATGGTCGGATTTGCTCCGGCATTTCCGCTGATTGCCATGAGCGGATCCCTGGTTGCCGCTTTAAACACTCGCGGAATCAGCCGACAGGATAATTACGCAAAAATCATCTTAGCCACTGCCGGCATTAACTTTTTGCTGACAGTCGTCATAGGCTTACTGGAAAAAGAGACTTGGGCGATTATTTCCACAAATGTAGTGCAGACTGTTTTAAGCGGTGTACTCTCAGTCATAGTTGCAATCGGGATCATGCCGCTTTACGAGATGATCTTCAATACCGTATCACCCTTGCGCTTAATTGAGCTGTCGCAACCGGGGCATCCTCTGCTCAAACGGCTCTTTTTGGAAGCTCCGGGCACTTCTCAGCACAGCTTAATGGTGGCCAATCTAGCTGATGCTGCTGCTGAAGCAATAGGAGCGAATTCCATGATAGCCCGTACAGGTGCCTATTATCACGACATCGGAAAACTGGAAGCTCCTATGTATTTCACGGAAAATCAGCAGGGGGAGAACCCTCACGATCATTTGCCTCCGGAAAAGAGCTCCCAGATCATCACGCAGCATCCAAACGACAGTTTAAAGATCGGAAGACGTTATCGCCTTCCACTCCCGATCCTGCGTATAGCAAATGAACATCATGGTACAACGAGACTCCGCTATTTCTATCATAAAGCGAAAGAAGAAGCGGATAAAAACGGTAAAGAACATATTGACGATAAACCTTATCGTTATACAACACCCATTCCTTCAACACCCGAATCAGCCGTTGTGATGTTGGCAGATTCAACCGAGGCGGCTATGCGATCGTCAGGAATTGAAAATATCGCTGACGCTGAAAAACTGATACGTAATGTTTTTAAAGAAAAAATTGAACAGGAACAATTAAAAGACTCAGGGCTTTCATTTGCTGATGTGGAAACAATCATAGATGCATTCCTGCAGGTGTATGCGGGGCATTTCCACGAAAGAGTGAAGTATCCGGAAGCAACAGCTGAAACCACTTAGAGGGAAAGATAAATTAGTGCAAATAATATTTCATAATAAACAAAGAAAATATGACGCCGAGCGCCTGCAGAACACTGTTGAGGAAGCAATTGAACGAACTTTTGCTTATATCCCGGCTCTGGAACAAATCAAGTCGGAACATGCGACTGAGTTTTCTGTAGATGTAAGCTTCATCAGCAAAAATGCCATACGCGAACTTAACCGCGCTCATCGCGATATTGATCGCCACACGGACATACTGTCTTTTCCCGCTTTCGCATGGCAGGACGGCAGATTGCAAGAAGATATCAGGCCTTGGCTGCCTGCGGATTCTGAAGGACCTGCGAGCTTGTTTTTGGGCGATCTGATGATTTGTCTGGAAGTGCTTGATAAACAGGCGGAGCAATACGGTAACTCATTGGAAGAAGAACTCTTCTTCCTCGTAGTTCATGGTGTTCTGCATCTGGTCGGATACGATCACGAGTTGCCGGCTGATGAAATTAATATGAAGTCATTACAGGACAAGATAGTCAGTGGGGATGCTTCTGCCCGCATGCTGCCATGTGGATACGTAGTTTTGGCCGGCAGGCCGAACGTTGGCAAATCCACACTTTTAAATTATTTGTCCGGCATGACTTTAGCCATCACTACACCAAAGCCTCAGACTACCAGAGACTTGATTCGCAGCGTTTACACTGATGATGACTGCCAGATCACCTTTCTCGACACGCCCGGATTTCATAAGCCGAAAACCTCTCTGGGCAAAGCCATGCTTAAGTCTGCACGAGTGGCGATACGACAGGCAGATGTCGTTGTATTAATGATTGAAGCCTCCTTCAAACCTTTTGTCGCTGATCTGGAGAAAGAAATCCTGAAAATGGCTGCTGAGGACGACACACCCGTTATTTTGCTGATTAATAAAAGCGACATCGTCGTTAAAGAGAACATCCTGCCTTTGATAGCCGCATACAACGAGGCTTATCCTTTCAAAGCGATCATTCCCATCACGGCAACTACGGGAGATGGGGTAGAGGATATGCTTAAAGAAATCAAGAAACTTCTGCCAATACAGGAAGCACTGTTTCAGGAGGGCGAGGAAACCAACGTAACAGAACGTAAGCTTGCTGAGGAGATGATCAGACGAGAGGTCTTGATGCAAACCCAGGAAGAAGTGCCTTTTGGTGTCGCGATAGTAATAGACGAATTCACTGAGGAAAGCGTCCCGCCTGAGCCACGTAAAGTATATATATCCGCCACCATTCTCTGCGACAAACCTTCCCACAAAGGCATCCTAGTCGGCCGCCAGGGACAGAGAATCAAGTCTATCGGCACCGAAGCGCGCGCTGCCATTTCGGAAATGCTCGGAGCGAGAGTGCATTTGGAGCTCTTCGTTAAAGTAAGTCAGAACTGGATGAATCGGCCTCAAGATCTGGCTGAGCTGGGTCTTGATTCAAAAACTATTGAGCTGCCATGAGCAAAATTAGCGACAAGGGTTTCGTAATGGCCTCTTTCCCTTATCGAGACCGTGATCGCATGCTGCATATCTTGACTCGTGATCACGGATTGATATCGGCCGGGGCCCGCGGAGCATGCTCAGTAAAAAGCAAACTACGCCCGCTTTCAAACCTTTTCTCTCTTTGTAATTACGAATTTTTCTATCACAAGGAGCGTTTCTATGTTGATGACGGGGAAGTGATCGAAGCATTTCTGGGCATAAGTGAAAGCATCGAGCATCTGACAGCTGCTTCTTTCGCTTCAGAAGTCTTCAGAGATTTAACAAGAAACAGTCCTCCCGACCAGAAATATTTTGACCTCTGGGCTTATACCCTGTATGAGATATCCCAGTCTGAACGTCCGGTTCTGCTCAGTCGCTTATCCACACTTCGCTTATTGGCAGAAGCAGGATATGCCCCGCAGCTTGAACGCTGCGGGAGCTGTCAGCGTCCGATCAGCAGTGACGCTACTTTTAGTTTCCAGACCTCCGGCCTGGTATGCGGCAGCCGCGCCTGTGAATCTGCTTCCGGCGACAGCATCCGTTTAAGCGAAGGAACACTGGCTTTGCTGCGACATGTCCTGACTGCTCCTTTTAATCGTCTTTACCGATTCACTGTCACCGCTGATGTGGAAAAAAATGCCAGTCAGTTTCTCGACTTGTATCTTTGCGAAAAGATGGAGAAAGACTATAAAATGCTTGATCTTCTGGAGCATCCTTTTGATATGGATTTAAGCGGACTGAAAAGAAACTGTGACTGACTTATTGGAACTTCCAATAAGTAAAAGCAGGAACAGCTTATGATCAATGATATGATTATCGCAAAGGAGGTATCTAATGTCTGTTTATAAAAGTCTATTTGATATTATTGGACCCGTGATGGTCGGACCATCGAGTTCCCACACAGCCGGAGCTGTTCGCATAGGCTTAGTTGCGCGCTCCATTTTCGGTATGACACCGGAAGAAGTCCGCATTGTCCTCTTCGGTTCTTTTGCACATACCTATCAGGGTCACGGTACGGATCTGGCTCTTATTTCGGGCTTGCTCGGTTTGCCCACCAGCAGTGAAAAAATCCGTCAGGCTTATGACATGGCTGAAGAAGCTAATATGAAGGTGACAATAGAAACTTCAGATGAACCGACTGAACACGCTAACACGGTAGATCTCTACCTTAAGTCATCAGGCGGACACTCACTGTCATTGCGAGGTGTTTCATTAGGCGGCGGCACTATTGATATCACCAGAATAGACGGTTTCGATATACATCTCTCAGGTGAAAATCCTGCGATTCTTGTTTTCTATAAAGATCAGCCCGGTATTATAACTCAGGTCACCGGGGTACTGTCCAAAGCTGATATAAATATCAGCAACATGGAAGTTTCTCGTACTGCCAAGGGCGAGCGCGCGTTGATGCTGCTCGCTACGGACGGCGAGATTCCGCCACAGGCTATGGAAGACATAGGCAGAATAAGTCAAATTTATCAAGTAATAGCACTGGGCGCTCTTAACGTGGAGCCTGACTTGATTGTTGATTCTGAAACGAAGGAGGAGTACAGCTATGGTCCACAGATTACAAGAGATAATTAACTTATGTGAGCAGGAGGGAATAGCACTGCATGAATATTTCCTGCGTACAGAAGTTGAAGAATTAGGTCAAAGTGAAGAAGACGTCCTCCTACATATGGAACAGAATCTATCTGTTATGGAACGCGCTGCCATTCAGGGTATAGAAGGTGTTAAGTCCCGTTCCGGCATGACCGGAGGCGACGCTAAGCTGCTTGCCGACTATCTGCATAGCGGCAACGCCTTAAGCGGTTCAATTTATACCCGCGCGATGGTCTACGCCACCGCTGTCAATGAAGTTAACGCTGCCATGGGTGTAATCTGCGCTACGCCGACTGCCGGCTCGTCCGGAACCCTGCCCGGCGTTCTCTTCGCTATACGCAATCATCACAAAATGACCCGAAGAGAGCAAATCAACTTCCTGATTACTGCTGCAGGCTGTGGCATAGTCATCGGTAACCAGGCTTCCATCTCAGGAGCTGAAGGTGGTTGTCAGGCTGAGGTCGGCTCTGCTGCTGCCATATCGGCTGCGGCTACAGTAGAGGCTTGTGGCGGCACTCCGTCGCAATCAGGGCATGCTCTTGCCATCGCATTGAAGAATTTACTTGGTCTGAGCTGTGATCCTGTCGCAGGTTTGGTTGAAGTGCCGTGCATTAAACGCAATACAGCCGGAGTTGTTATTGCTATCTCTTCCGCCGAGATGTCTTTAGCCGGAGTTAAGAGCCGCATACCGGTAGATGAGGTGATCGATGCCATGGGTAAGATCGGTCGCATGATGCCGGTCGCACTCAAAGAAACCGCCTTAGGTGGTCTGGCACAGACTGAAACAGGACTGAAAATGGCAAAACAGCTGGAGGAAAGCGGCTACATTGACGTGGAGTCGATCTCGGTCCAGAAGGAGTGAATCCTATCCAGGCAGGACTCCTTGTCATCGGCGTAAAAGACATCCCAGTCTTTTGGAAAAAGTTGATGATATTCGGGCTTGGAGTAGCGATCATCAATTAATAAAACAATACCGTAGTCCTCAGGCGTGCGGATCAGCCGTCCCGCCGCCTGGGTGACGCGGTTAAAGCCCGGCCAGGTATAGGCATACTGATATCCGAGTCCGCTTTTTGCATCATAATATTGACGCAAAATTTCTCGTTCCGGTGTCAGGGCCGGCAAGCCGGTTCCAATTATAATTACGCCGGTCAGGGCTTCTCCCTTCAGATCAACCCCCTCAGTAAAAAGTGAACCTAATACAGTCAGACCGAGCAAGGAGCGATCTTTAGGCGCTGAAGTAAAACGTCTGAGGTACTCCGTTTTTTGCTGCTCACTCATGCGCGTAGGCTGGACAATTATATCCAGCTTTGCGGATCTTTCTGCCTGCTTCAGGTAATTCTGCAGCTGACGCAGATACGAAAAGGATGGACAGAATAGGAGAAAATTGCCGGGACGTTCCGACACGATTTCCAGAATCAAGTCAGCTATTCCGGGCAGGGTGAGCGCCCGGTCACGGTAACGTACAGAATATTCATCGTAGGCAATTATCAGACGCCGCTCCTTCTCAAAAGGACTGGTTAATTTCAATACTTCCGGTTTGTCTGTTTTGTAGTTGGAGTCTAATAGACTGACGAAGTAGGAGAAAGGTTCGAGGGTCGCTGAGAAGAAGATCACAGAAGATTTCCCGTAATAGGTTTCCGTTAAATGCTGTGAAGCGTCCAGTGATAAGAGTGAAAGTGCCATCGTCCCGTTTGCTAAGCGGCGGACCGCAGTTATATACGCCTGATTATAATATTCTTCCGCAATTCTTTGAAAATGAAGAAGATCGAAGCGGATCACGTTGGCAGCCTCTCTTTGAGGAAAATCCCGGAAATACTCAAAGAAGTGAATTAACTTAAAATTAAGGCGTGATATGCCGGATTCCAGTCGGGGAGGAATCTTTCGCGTGGCATAAAAGTTCTGCGTTAAAAATAGACCTAGCGTCTGATGTTCCTTGACGAAAGCAGTTTTCACATCGTCGCTTACATTTTCCTCCAGAGCCTTGCTGTATGATTCAATCAAAGCCTCCACTTCTTCAATAGCAGTGATAATGCCTTTTAAAGCAGGATCATCCGGCACTGTTGCCAGAGGAATTATCTTCTTCAGCTCAGCTATCTGTTTTGATTCAATCACAGCTGAAAACATGGAACGGCTGCGTTCAGCCAGATTGTGAGCCTCATCGACAAGCAGCGTATACATGTGCTTTGGATCATCCAATCGGCTCTGCCAGCGAATGCGCGGGTCAAAGATATAGTTGTAGTCACAGATGACAAGATCACAGCTGTTCATCAGATCCAGCGACAACTCATAAGGGCAGAGACGATGTTTATGTCCGAGCGCAAAGATATCGTCAGGCAGCAGATCCTGCTTGTGAGAAAACTCAATCAGTGCCTCTTCCAGTCTTTCGTAATAAGTCGTTGCGTAGTGACATTTGTTTTTGTCGCAAAACATCTGAGGCTGCGCGCACATGGATTGCTTGGCACGGATAGTAATAGCGCGCACCAGAAAATTATGCTGACGCAAGATAGTCAGCGTCTCTTCAGCGACCGTCCGCTGTGAACGCGAGGGAGTCAGATAATAGATGCTGTCAGTCAGTTCGTGTGCCTGAGCTTTCAGTGCGGGGTAAAGCACAGCGATAGTTTTACCGCTGCCGGTGGAAGCGTTGACAAAGAATACTTCTTTGTCTCTGATGGCTGCAGTAACTTCGCGCATCATATCATGCTGGCCTAAACGCAGCTCGTGGAAGGGAAAAGATGCTTCACTATTTTGAATATTGCGTAGTTTGCGATGTGTGATCAGAGCAGTACGGGAAGTCAGATAATATTTTGAGACCGTAGTAAAAAATTCACTTAATTCAGAGTACGTGTATGTTTTCTCATGTGTGATCAATTCACCATCATCTAAAGATAAATAGTGCAGGGCCACAGTGATTTCGCTGCAAGTAATCTCGTTTTCCGTCAGAAAATCTGATTGGCTCAGGAGATAAGCATATATTTTTGCCTGTGTCCAATGAACGGTATCGCCATTTTTCGGCAAAAAGCGTGCCGCTCCGCGGAAACTCTTCACTTCAATTAATGTAACTTGCCCGCTCTTAACAGCAATTGCATCACAGCGACCTTGTATCTTCAGTTCATATGGGAGATCGGAATGCGTGTAACTGCCTGAGAGACTATATTCCAGATAAATATCAGCCCCGGGAAAGAACTCAGGCGCACGTCTGGCATATTCCTTATGCAGGGCAATTCCCTCCGGGCCGGAAATGCCTCCATAATAAGACGAAGCCAGTCCGCCTGTCCTGCGACTCAATTCGGCCAGTTCGCGCACGGCTATGTTTATCGATATAAGTTCCGGAGAATCTGTCATGGCGGAGAAATCCTAGCTGTTAAAAAGGCCCGTAATTCTGAAATTACGGGCCGTGGTGCGGAAAACAGGACTTGAACCTGCACGATCTAGTGATCACTAGCACCTGAAGCTAGCGCGTCTGCCAATTCCGCCACTTCCGCGTGAACGTTGTCTATCATAGCCGAATGGTGCTAAGATTGCAAGCATGAAATTAACTTTTATGAAAGCAGGGAGCAGATGCATAATCAAGCGCTAGCTGAATTCAAAAATTTTGTGAAAAACAAAAAAATCGCGGTACTGGGAGCCGGCATCAGCAACCGTCCCCTGATTCGTTGGCTCTATCCTCTGACAGGCACTATACATGTTTTTGACCGCCTGACTGAAGCTGACGAAGTCATGCGAAAGACAGTTAGCGATTTCGAGGCTGAGGAACTCGATTTACATTGGTCGCTGGGTCCTGATTATTTAGACAGCTTAAAGAATTTTGACCTGATTTTCAGAACTCCGTTCATGCGTCCGGATGTACCACAGTTGGTGGCTGAGAGGGAAAGGGGAGCACACATCACTTCGGAAATGGAGTTGTTCCTTCAACTCTGTCCTGCGCCTGTGACGGCCGTCACAGGGAGCGATGGCAAGACGACGACTACCACTTTAATCAGTCTGATCCTGAAAGAAGCCGGACATAAGGTTTATACCGGCGGCAATATCGGCACTCCTTTATTGGATCAGATTGAAGATATCAGAAGCAGAGATCAGGTCGTTGTCGAATTATCCAGTTTTCAACTGATGGATATAAAAGCTGATATTCATACAGCTGTAGTTACTAATATAATACCCAATCATCTGAACTATCATCTGGATTTTGCAGAATACTGTGAGGCCAAAAAGAATATCTTCCGCCAGCAAACTGAGTCTGATATTTTGGTTCTCAATGCCGGCGATGATGTTTCGCGTCGCTGGGCTGAGGAAGCCAGAGCTCAAGTCCGCTTTTTTAATTGTGAAAAACACAGCGCTGCACACAGCTGGCTGGATGAATACTCACTGAACTATAAGACCAGTGATGCAGGGAAGCTTATAAGAGTCGTGGAACGCAATTTAGTGCAGTTACCGGGACGCTTCAATCTGGACAACATTCAGGCTGCCGTGCTGGCTACGCTTGACTCTGCAGATCCCGGGTCTATGCGTCAGGTTGCGCAAAACTTCAAAGGTGTGCCGCACCGCCTGGAATGGATCCGTCAGCTTGATGGTGCTGACTGGTATAACAGTTCTATCGACTCCAGCCCGGATCGTACCATTAAGACGCTGGAGGCTTTGCGCGGGCAGGGAAGAGAGATAGTCCTGATTGCCGGTGGGAAGGACAAGAACTCAAACTACGAGAACTTGGGACCTTCGATTGTTAATAGCACTTCCCGTATAGTTCTTGTGGGAGAGAACGCTCCGTTAATCAAAGCAGCCATACTAAAAGCTGTTAACGCTTCAGAAGTGGAAAAACCTGATATCAGACATTGCTCTTCTTACGAGGAGGCCGTTCGAAATGCGCGCGAAATGTCAAAACCTGGCGATGCTGTGGTACTTTCTCCGGCAGGAACCAGTTTTGACTTTTTCCGGCACTTTGAGGAAAGAGGAGAATATTTCCGCAAAGTTGTTTTGGCCGAATGAGCGTAAGTTACCAGCCTTGATCGGCTTTGCCAATTAAATAAATTTGTGTTAACATTGCACCGTTATGACCGGTTCGTCGTTTCCGGACAGTCCGACCGTTACGCCGAGCTAGGATTCAGGAGGAATAATGGACAAAGAAACTAAACAAAGAATTATTGAAGAGTATGCCACCGGATTCGGTGACACAGGTTCACCTGAAGTTCAGGTTGCACTTCTCACGGAGCGTATCAGCGAGTTAACAGAACACTTGAAGATACACAAGAAAGACCACCATTCTCGGCATGGATTGCTGAAAATGGTCGGTAAGAGACGTGCATTGCTTGATTATCTTATGGAAAAAGATGTCGAGCGCTATCGTAGCCTGATCGGCAGATTGAACTTAAGAAGGTAAACGAATCGGCAGCGGCAATCACTTGATTGCCGCCTTTTGTGTCAAGAGATACTAAGTGACAGGCTGTGGAACGTAGATTGCGTTTCTCTTTTGTATAAAAAAGAGTGGCGGACTCTACACTCTACCGTCTGTTAGCTGATTCCCATATGAACGAATACACTTTGAAAATTTTGCGCAAGGCAAGAAATGCCTGTGCTTTTGTGTATTTAACAATTGAAAACGTTTTGCATTTAACAGGAGGTTAATGAAACGATGGAAACAAAAACATACGAATTGGATATTAACGGAAAACAACTCGTACTGGAAACCGGAGAACTGGCTCAGTTCGCGAACGGTTCCGTACTGGTGAAGTTCGGGGAAACCACGATTCTGTCTACAGCTACAGCTTCGGACAGTGAACGCCCCGGCATGAGTTTCTTCCCGCTGACAGTAGATTACGAAGAAAAAATGTACAGTGTCGGCAGAATCCCAGGTGGCTTCTTCAAGCGTGAAGGCCGCCCGACTGAGAACGCCATCTTGAATGGCCGTGCTATTGACCGCACAATCCGCCCCCTCTTTCCGGAAGGTTTGAGAAGAGATGTTGTAGTCAGCAACCTTTTACTATCGGTAGATTATGACTATTCACCCAAGGTAGCTGCTTTAATCGGCGCATCAGCTGCGCTGGCAATTTCTGATATTCCCTGGAATGGTCCGGTTGCCGCAGCCCAGGTCGGCCTGGTCGAAGGTGAGATCATTGTAAATCCCGATTACGACGATTTTTGTGATTCCGATCTGGATTTATATGTCTGCGGAACCAAAGACAAGATCATGATGATTGAAGCAGGAGCGAACGAAGTTCCGGAAGATGTAATGCTGGAAGCAATCGAAGCGGGACACAAGGAAATTCAGAAAGTCTGTCAATTGCTTCAGCAGATGAGAGATGAAATCGGCAAAGAAACGTTCGAATTTGATTCAGCTGGCGCTCCTGAAGATTTGCAGAATGAAATCAAAGATAAATACTTTGATCAGATGAGTGAAGCAGTACTCAATCCTGACAAATCACAACGTGAAGCAGCTGTCGCAGAGATTTCCAAATCGATCAGTGAATATCTGGAAGAAAAAGACCCGGAAATGGTCGGTTTCACCAGCGAGCTCACAGAAGGAGTGGAAAAAGCTGTTGTACGTCAGCATCTGATCCGTAATCAGCGTCGTGTTGATGGCAGAGGTCTGGATGAGGTACGTCAACTGACGGCCAAAATCGACCTGATCCCACGCGTGCACGGTTCTTCACTCTTTTCACGCGGACAGACTCAGGTCTTGTCTGTTGTGACTTTGGGCACACTTTCTGACAGCCAGCGCTTTGACGGCGTTAATCCGGAAGAGCGCAGACGCTACATGCATCACTATAATTTCCCCGCTTACAGTGTGGGCGAGGCTCGCGGAGGCCGCGGAGCCGGCAGACGTGAGATTGGTCACGGACACCTGGCAGAAACTGCTTTAAATCCCGTCATGCCGGATGAAGAGGATTTCCCTTATTCAATCCGTTGCGTGTCGGAAGTGACCATGTCCAACGGTTCCACCTCACAGGCTTCAGTCTGCAGCAGCAGCCTGGCCCTGATGGCAGCCGGAGTTCCGATCAAAAAACCAGTAGCAGGTATTACCTGCGGTTTAATGAGCAATCCTGAAGACGACAACGATTACATCACTTTTGTCGATATCCAGGGCGTGGAAGACTTCTACGGTGACATGGACTTCAAAGTTGCCGGTACTGAAGACGGAATTACCGCTATCCAGGTTGACATGAAAATCGACGGATTAACGATGGATGTCGTCCGCGACGCTCTCGAAAAGACAAAACAGGCGCGCATTTTCATTCTGCACAACGCCATGAATCCTGTTATTTCTGAAGCCCGCGATTATCTGGCTGCTTTGGCACCGAAGATTGATCAGATCGATATTCCCAGTGATAAGATCAGAGAAATCATCGGCTCAGGCGGAAAAACAATTCGCCGCATAACCGAAGAAACCGGAACTGAAATTGATGTCGAAGAGGATGGTCCTGTAGGACACGTCTACATCGCAGCCACTGATCAGGAATCAGCTGCTGAAGCGATGAAGATCGTTAGAACTATTGCCTACGATCCTGAACCGGGTACTACCTTCAAGGGTACAGTCACGCGTCTGATGAATTTTGGCGCCTTTGTGGAAATCGTTCCGGGCAAAGAAGGCCTGGTCCATATCTCCAAGATGGCATGGGGCCGCACAGACAAGGTCGAAGACGTAGTCAGTGTCGGCGATGAAGTGGATGTCACGGTCCTTGAAGTTGATGATCAGGGCAGACTGAACCTCTCCATGCGTGATCCCAGCCAAAAGCCGGAAGGCTATACGGAGCAAAGCACTGAACGCAGAGGCGGAGGCGGCGGACGCCGTGACGACCGCTCACGCGGCAGAAATGATCGCTCACGCGGCAGGGACAATCGTTCGCGCCCTGCGCCCGACAAGGGAAGTGATACCGGTGGCTTCCGCCAAAATCGGCAACGCCCCCAAGATAATATAAATAAAGGTGATCGCAGTACGCGAGAATTCTAATATTAGATAGAATATAAATAGGAGCCCGTTCAGCTGAGCGGGCTTTTTTTATGCAAAAAAAGAGAGTTTGCCTTTAATTCAGCAAACCCTCTAATGGTCGGAGTGACAAGACTTGAACTTGCGACCTCTTGCACCCCAAGCAAGCACTCTAGCCACCTGAGCTACACCCCGAAGCCTAATCGATTTTACCTGTCTCGCGTCAAAGTGTCAAGGGTTCAATAGTCTCTTTGGGGTCTCCGTTACAATATCTGAGAAGAGCCGGGAGACAGATTATTGGTGACTTTTTGTACAGATAATTGATAGAGAAAACACTTTTACAAAAATATACCCGCCTTTCAGCGGGAAGATGGCAGGGGAGACAGGATTTGAACCCGCAACCTACGGTTTTGGAGACCGTTGCTCTACCGTTGAGCCACTCCCCTGTATAGTAAAATCAAAATGCCAACGCGAAGATCATATCATGTATAATAGCCACATGGCAAGTGAAGAGCAAGTTAAATCAAGAAACAATTTATCAGTTGTAGAGATATATTCAGACGGTGCATGCTCTGGTAATCCAGGGCCTGGCGGGTGGGCTGCAATTCTACGTTTCGGCAATGTGGAGAAGGAGATTTCCGGCTTTGAGGAGCATACGACTAATAACCGTATGGAACTTACTGCTGCCCTGATGGGCTTACGCTCATTGAATCGTCCCTGTCGCGTGAAACTGTATAGTGACAGCGCGTATCTGGTGTCAGCTTTCAATGAGAGGTGGCTGGATAACTGGCAGCGTAATTCCTGGAAAAATGCTGCCGGCACTGCGGTAAGTAATATTGATCTCTGGAAAGAACTGTTGAAAGAGAACGACAGGCATCAGATCAGCTGGATCAAAGTCAAGGGGCACTCAAATCATGAGATGAATGACCGCGTGGATCAGCTGGCAGTAAATGAAATAAAGAAGAACACTTAAATATGAAGAGGAAACGTATGGATCAGGATCAGACAAATAATAAGCCACAGCTAAGAAAACCGGTAAAATTCACTCAGGCGTCTGATAGCAGTGTGGAAATGAACCAGGAACAGGCAGAGCTTTCAAAACCTGACGCTAAAATTCACCTTCTGCATGAGGAAACGCTGTCGTCCGATTTGCGTTTTATTGGCAGAGTTTTTACGGTTGAAACTACTGAGGTGAGACTTCCTGATGGTCGCAAATCAAAACGCGAAATTGTCCATCACCCCGGCGGCGCCTGCGTTCTGGCGCTGGACGAAAATTATGATATATATCTGGTCAGACAATATCGGGTAGGGGCCCAGGCACCCTTGCGTGAAGTTCCGGCAGGAAAGCTGGAAGGGGATGAGAGCCCTCTTCTCTGTGCCCGCCGCGAATTATTGGAAGAAGTTGGTTGTGTCGCCGACTCCTGGCAGTTGTTGACACAGTTCTACCCGTCACCGGGCTATACAGACGAACTTATCTCTATCTATTTAGCAACTAATATCACTAAAGGCAAGCAGCAGCTGGATCCGGGTGAGTTTCTCGCGGTAGAGAAATTGCCGCTGGATACCGCCGTAGCTGAGGTTAAGTCTGGACAAATCAGTGACGGTAAGACTATTATTGCTATTTTGATGACGGCCTATCTGCGAGCGAAAGGTGAGTTGATAATATAATTATGGCAGGGACAAGTCGAGACATAAGTGATTCTCCGCGTCTGGTGCGTGATATAGCGGGAATTTTTCATCTGACAATGGCTGTTCTGCTGGGCATTGCTTATTACGGACCGGCTAACAGCCTCGGAGGATTGGGCGATCTGCTTCGCCTACTAGGACGCGGATTGTTCGGCAGCTTCTCCTATGGGCTGCCGCTGGCGTTTTTGGTCTGGTCTCTCTTATATTTGCTGGAACGCCGCAAGGAAATTTCCCGCGCCCGTATTATGACCCTCTTTGTCTGTGTCTTTCTCATTGCAGCGCTTTTTTCGATATTCACCTTAAGTGTTGAGGAGCTGCGCCTGTTGACAGAAGCGCAGGAAAGACCGTCACAGGCTGGTTTCAGAGCAATAGCGGCGCTTTGGTCGCACGGTGTCGATCCCTCTATTCAAGCTGACGGCAGCGGTTTAAGCGGCGGCCTCCTGGGAGGTCTGATCGGACAGTCTTTGAGCTACATTGCTACTGTACCCGGAGCTGCAGTAATTATCATCGGCATGATTGTCGCCACAATGATCTACGGTTTCTCCCTGTCACCATCACGCTATCTGGCGGATTTGTCCGAGCGGCGCAAAGTAAGGCTGGAAGAAAAGCAGGCCTCCATACTGGAAACAGCTTCTGTTACAGATACTGAGGTAGAAGATGTGCCGAAAAAAGGCACGCTTTTACCCAACTGGATGGATGATGATACTGCCGCCCTCGAAAATGCGACAGCGAGCGATGACAGTCCCCATGTGGATTTGTGGGACAATTCTCCCTATGGAAAACCCTTATTTAAGAGTGAAAATAACAAAGATAACAGTAAAGGGCTTGATTTCGCACGTCCTCCGGCTAAATATACAGCCAATCACAGTGGAGATTACTCAGAAGATCACAGTCCGCCATTTTTGTTTCCAGACGACAATATAAATGAAGCGAAACATCATGACACAAGTCCGATTCGTCCGGCGGTTCTGCAAAATAAAACCGCTTCACAGGAAGATATCGCTTCCGGGCGGGATAATTGGGAAGACAGAGCTGAGGCCAAAACAGCTCAGTTGTCTGCCGGTGACAGCAAAAGCACAGCCTCCGGCAAACAGAAAGCAAGTCAACAGATTAATCTTTTTTCTGATTACAAGGCACCGCCGCTCAAGCTCCTGCGTGAAGACAGAGCCCTGCACAAAAGTACAGCGGAACTGAATGACATCAGCAAACAAGGCCATAAGCTGGAAGAGACATTGGCCAGTTTCGGAATTGAAGCGACTATCGTCAATTACACAACCGGCCCCACTATTACCCGTTATGAACTGTCTCCGGGTCCTGGAGTCAAGGTGAGTCGAATAGTGAGTCTGGCTGATGATATAGCCTTAAGTCTCGCTGCTACTTCTGTGAGAATTGAAGCTCCCATCCCCGGTAAAGCGGCCATAGGGGTTGAACTTCCCAATGCCAAAACCAGCCCGGTATTGCTGCGAGGCCTGCTGGAAGATGAGAGCTACAAAACCACTGCCGGTCATCTGCTGACACCTTTAGGTCGCGATGCGGGCGGAGGAGTCATTCTCTGCGACATTACGAATATGCCGCACGTACTAATTGCCGGTGCAACCGGCTCGGGTAAATCTGTTTGCATCAACAGTATCTTGATCAGTCTTCTTTATCGCTATTCCCCACAGGAATTGCGCCTGCTGATGATTGATCCCAAGATTGTTGAACTGAATATTTATAACGGCATACCTCATCTATTGCAGCCTGTTGTTACCGATCCGGAGAAGGCTTATGGCGTCTTAAATTGGGCGGTAGGCGAAATGGAGCGCAGGTATCACTTGTTTGCTGATCTCTTCGTACGTGATATCTCTGCCTATAATCTTCTGATGGATAAACAAGCAGCTGCAGCCAAGTCATCCGACGAAGAGGAAGAAGATAAGCCTGAAAAACTGCCATTTATTTTGATAGTTATCGATGAACTGGCTGATCTCATGGCCACAACATCTCGGCAGGTGGAAAGCGCTATCTCCCGCTTAATGGCCAAGGCCAGAGCTGCCGGAATTCACGTGATCATCGCAACGCAGCGCCCTTCAGTAGACGTAATAACCGGAGTAATCAAAGCTAACATTCCTTCTCGTATAGCTTTCGCGGTAACTTCACACGTGGATTCGCGTACCATTCTGGATACAGGCGGCGCGGAAAGACTTCTGGGTAAAGGCGACATGCTGTATTATCCTCAGGATGCCGCCAAACCCATCAGAGGCCAGGGTGCCTTTGTTTCAGACCTCGAAGTGGAACGAGTCCTTGCGTATATTAAGGACTATTACACCAGCGATTATGATGAATCGGTAGCTGACGCTTTGAAAAATCCGGACGGAACTGACGTCTCCGCTATAACCGGGGAAGAAGAGGATGAATTATTGATGCCCGCTTTGCGCGTTCTCGTTGAAAACGGCTACGCTTCAGTATCCCTTCTGCAACGCAAATTAACAGTGGGATATCCACGTGCAGCCAGAATGATCGATCGCTTAAACGAGTTAGGCTACGTCGGTCCCTTTGAAGGCAGCAAACCGCGCGAACTTTTGATCACAGCTGATCAATATGAAAATTTGCTTTCCGAGAAGAATAAGGTTGAGGAAGATGACTAAAGCTTTAGCCGCAGAGCAAATTAATTCTGCAGAAATAATCACTATCGGCACCGAGTTACTCCTGGGTCAGACAATGGACACCAACTCTTTTTATTTGTCCGGAAAATTGTCTGACCTGGGTATAAACACATTCAGGCGTCAGGTAGTGGGGGATCATCGTGAACGCATACATGAAGCTATCTGTTTAGCCCTCGAAGTCAATGACCTCGTGGTCACCACCGGAGGTTTGGGAGCAAGTGATGATGACATAACCGTCCAGGTTGTGTCTGAGATAGCCGGACTCGATTTGGTGGAAGACAAATCTGTCGTGGAAGCTATTCGAAAACTTTATCCCGACTCGGACCGTCCGCGCCGGCGGTTTACCTCAGATAAATGGTTCGTTGGACTTTAACACCAACTTTAACTATGAGTTAGATTTCAATCCGGGTGGAGGCAGCACGGAGCCTCCCGACATCAACTAC
>JAQWBU010000011.1:0-6175 GCA_028706195.1 Eubacteriales bacterium | reverse complement strand
GTCATGCCGCGGGTACCGCAAGGTGCCAAAGTTTTTCCGAATCATAACGGCACAGCGCCAGCTTCCTTCACCAGATTCACTTACAAAAACAATCGCCGTTATATTCTGCTGCTGCCGGGTCCGCCCTCAGAGAATATTCCGCTCTTTGAAGAGCAGGTAATTCCTTATCTTGCCCAATTCAACTCGGCCCGTTTTATTCATCGATTTGTGCGCATGTTCGGTATCGGTGAATACAAGATGGAACAGGAACTGAAGGATCTCATTATAGCGCAGACCAACCCCACGATCGCACCCTATACCGGTGAAGGAGAAGTACTTATCAGAGTCTCGCAAAGGCTGGCAGAAGGGGACGAGGATAGAACTCAAGGAATAGTCGACACTATTGTCGATCGTCTGGGTGAATATATTTATGAAATAGGTCCACGCTCTTTAGAACAAGTAGTGGCCGGGCAACTGAAAGAAAGGGGACTGCACTGCGCTTTTGCAGAATCATGCACGGGTGGGGCATTATCTGCGCGACTGGTAGCTTTACCGCAGACTTCTTCGATTTTCAAAGGCAGCATTGTTTCTTATTCATCCTCGGTAAAAAAAGAAGTTCTGGGAGTAGACCCTGATATCATTGACAAATATGGGGTTGTTAGTGCTGAATGTGCCAAGGCCATGGCGGAAAACTGCCGCAGACTGCTTAAAGCAGATCTGAATTTGTCCATTACAGGCTTTGCAGGCCCTGACGGAGGAAATCCTGAAAATCCGATCGGCACTGTATACTTTGGCCTGGCTGCGGGTGATGAAGTGTCTGTCTATAAGCGATTTTTTTCCGGCAACCGCCAAAGAATTATCAGTTATGCCGTATCGACGGCTCTCGACCTTCTGAGAAGGAGCTGCGCAGAGTGAATAGTCGGAATAACATGCGTAAGCAATTAAATTCCAAAAGATCCGATCCGGTATTATCCGTAGCTCAATCCACTTTTATCGTTGCACTGGCTCTGACTTTATCAAAAATCACGGGCTTTGTGCGCGAAATTGTAATTGCCCCGACTTTAGGCTACGGGATAAATACGGATGCCTACTTTATAGGCTTCCAGATACCCGACCTGGTCTACCAGCTTATGATTGGTGGAGCCATTGGTGCGGCTCTCACACCGTTCATGTCATCAGGACTGGAAAAAGGTCAGGAGAAACGAGTCTGGCGCAGTGTCTCCATCTTTATGAATGTCTTCCTCCTGGCGACAGCCATTGCCATCCTGCTTGGAATGGTTTTCGCCCCGACACTGATCACTTCATATAATGCCGAAAAGGATCCTGAAGTTATAAGTCGTGCGATAGAGGTCTCCAGAGCACTCTTCCCACAGATATTTTTCCTGATGGCTGCAGGATTTCTTTCCGGTATTTTGCATGCTTATCGGCTCTTCCAGCGCAGTGCCTTTGGTCCGACAATTTACAATCTGGCCTGCATTTTCTTTATCATGCTCTGGGGCAATACCACAGCGGATGGTCCGGCCCGCGCAGCGGCAGGTATTGTGGTCGCCGCTATAATTAATTTTGTTTATATGATATTGATGTCCCGCGACAAATTACGCTTTTATCGTCCGCATATTTCCTTGAAGGATCAAGGATTTCGCAGACTTTGGAGCCTTGCTCTGCCCACGCTGATTTCAGGTTCAGTAATTCAGATAAACCACATAATTCAGACATCATTCGCGAATCAATTTACGGGAGCGGTAACCGCCCTGCAGCATGCATCTACTACCTGGTTGGCGCCCTATGGGATTTTCGGTGTGGCAGTCAGCAATGTAATGACTCCGACTTTGTCACGGGCTTATGCCAGGCGCGATTTCAAAGCGATGCGGGGAATCTTCACGCAATCCTTGCGCAGGGCAACCTATCTGGTGGTGCCATTTGCTATCGCGTTCGCTGTTATGGCCGAAGAGACGATCGAGGCGATTTATCAGTGGAACAATGCGATCCCTTATGACCGCCTTCTGGTCGAAGCCGATGTCTTGCGCATCTACTGCTTAGCCATGGTGGTTCAGACCGTAGTGTTGATGTACAATAATGCCTTTTATTCTCGTCAGACCACCAGGATTTCGCTGCTGACCAGCTTTCTTTCACTTGTCTTCACGCCGTTGCTTTCCATCTTGTTCACCAGAGTATTCGAGTTCGGTATCTACGGACTTCCTTTGGCCTATGTTATCAATTCTCTAGGCCTGATGCTGCTCTTGCATGTGCTGTACCGATATCACATTCCCCAGGCCCGGCCATACCGCTTGTCGCCTTTCTTTCTGCGCCTGCTGGCAATAGGAATACCTACAGCACTGGTTTTCCTGGGAATGAACACCCTGCCCATCAATTTAAGCAACAAGTTAATGCAGTTGATATTTTATGCTCTCAAGCTGATCATCGGCCTTATTGTCTACTACCTCGCCGGTTTGGCGATAGACCTTCACGAGGCAAAAGAAATGCAGCGGGTAATCAGACGTGCTTTGCACCTGAAAGAAAAAAATACTTAGATCATCAAATTGACTGCTGAGGGCCGCTAATAAAAGAAAATATAATTGCTTTTTTATCATATAAGCTTTAATATAGTAGAACATAAGTTCGTTGAGAACCAACAGGAGGAAGACAGATCATGGCGAGAAAGAGTAAGTCAGCAAAATCCAGTCAGGATATCAGCCCGAAATCAGCAGAAGATCGCGATCGCGCTTTAAAAGCTGCAATGAATAAAATTGAAAAAGAATATGGCAAAGGATCCGTACAGAGACTGGGGGATTCCGAAGTGCTTGATATCGGAGCTATCCCAACAGGCTCAATCAGTTTGGATATAGCATTAGGTATAGGTGGGGTACCGCGGGGTCGCGTTGTGGAAATCTACGGACCGGAATCCTCAGGTAAAACCACTGTCGCACTCCACATGATCGCCGAAGCTCAGAAACTCGGCGGAGTTGCAGCCTTTATTGACGCTGAACATGCACTTGACCCGAATTATGCCGGGAATCTGGGAGTGGACATCGACAATCTGATCGTGTCGCAGCCCGATTACGGAGAACAGGCACTTGAGATCTGTGAAGATCTGGCGCGCAGCGGTGCGATTGATATCATCATCATCGACTCAGTAGCAGCTCTGGTACCGCGTGCAGAAATTGATGGTGAAATGGGAGATGCTTCTGTTGGTCTCCAGGCACGTCTGATGTCTCAGGCCATGAGGAAACTGGCCGGTATTCTTAATAAGAGCAATACAACTGTTGTATTCATCAACCAGTTACGTGAAAAAATCGGCATTATGTTCGGCAATCCTGAAACTACTACCGGCGGCCGCGCCTTGAAGTTCTATGCCTCAGTTCGGCTCGATGTACGCCGTATTGAACGCATCAGTAAAGGTGATGAGAATATCGGATCCCGAACCCGTGTACGCGTAGTCAAAAATAAAGTTGCGCCTCCTTTTAAGGAAGCAGAATTTGACCTTATTTTTGGTAAAGGAATTTCGCGTGCTTCAGATATCATGGATCTTGCCGTTGAAAGCGAAATCATGTCAAAGAGCGGCTCCTGGTATTCATATGGCGACACACGTTTAGGAAACGGGCGCGATAATGTCAGAGAATTTCTGGAAGAGAATGAAGAGCTTCTGGATGAGATTGAAGAAAAAGTACGTGATTTCTACTTTAGTGACGACGAAGAAGATACTGAAGACACTGAAGACATTGAAAAACAGGAAAAGAAAGATGATACTGATGAGAATATAGTCGACGATGTTGACGACATTCTCGGCCTCGATCTATGAGTTTAAATCTTGATTTTGAAAATTGTCGTGAACGCGCTGTACTCTTTTTGGGTCTCGATCACAACAAAGCCAGCGGCAGAGTGAGAAAGAAACTGCTGCAGGAAGATTACGATCCGGACATTGTCGAAGCAGTCATAGCTTATTTGAAGGAAATCGACTACATCAATGATGAGCGAGCGGCTCGAATTATTTGTCGCCGTTATTCAGGCAAACGCCTGCGTTCCAGAAAAGCCATGCAGTATGTACTGAATGATGCAGGAGTGGAACAGGCTGCCGCCAAGAAAATTGCTGCTGCTCTGCCTCCGGATGAGGACAGCAGCCTGGAATTATTAGAAGCTTATTATCGCAATTCAAAGCCGGAATATGCCAAAGCCTTGCGCCTTCTCGCAAGGCGGGGTTATTCCGCTTATGTGTCTGCTCAAGCAGTCAAATCATTTTTATCCGCTGAGGAGGATCTTTAGCACTTGTCTACATATTATCTATTAAGTCTCGGATGTCCGAAAAATGAAGTGGATGCCGAATCCATGGCCGTCCTGTTACAGGAAGCAGGTTATCGCGGTACAAACAAAGCTGAAGAGGCTGAGATCCTCATAGTAAATACTTGTGGATTTTTGGAAGCAGCTGTTTCTGAAGCAATTGACGCCATTCTGGAATTGTCTTCCTACAAGGAAGATCCGGATGCCAAAGGACGCTTTCTGATTGTTTGCGGCTGCATGTCGCAACGATACAAAGCGGAAATTCTCACTTCCATGCCGGAAGTCGACGCAGTGCTGGGAACTGCACAGTATGAACAGATTGCTGAAACTGTCAGACGCCTGGAAAGGGGAGAGGACCTTAGAGGCATTCTTCCCGGTCGCCCCGGCAGTCTCTTACATTTAAGAGAAGACCGCGTCCCCGCTAACGGCAATCAGACTTATGCTTATCTGAAAATTGCCGAAGGCTGCAGTAATGCCTGCAGTTATTGTAAAATCCCATCCCTGCGGGGTGCCTTACAGTCTCGTCCGCTTGATTCGATAATAAGAGAAGCCCAAAACCTGATCTCTCTGGGCAAAAAAGAACTCATTCTCATAGCTCAGGATACGACTCGCTATGGCAGTGATCTCGCCGAAGATGTCAGCCTCGCCATGCTGATCCAAGCTCTTATTGATCAAGTTCACGGGATAGAACAAATCAGGATTATGTACGCTTATGCTGATGCGATCACAGATGAACTGATCGGAGTGATGGCCGACAATGATCAGGTATGCAAGTATCTGGATTTACCCATTCAGCATGCCTCTGACAATATTTTAAAGCGCATGCGCCGGCATGAATCAGCTGAACTGATTGCCGGGCGGATCAGACTCTTGCGCCAGGCTATGCCGGATATTATTTTGCGCAGCACCGTTATGCTGGGCTTTCCCGGAGAAACAGAAGCGGATTTTGAACTTCTGCTTGATTTCATCAAAGAGATCCAATTCGATCGTCTGGGCAGTTTTGTCTTTTCCCCTGAGGACGGTACGCCCGCAGCCTCGATGCCAGACCAGGTTGACCCTGATATTGCTGCTGATCGTTATCAGCGTTTAATGCAGGCACAGGAGGAGATATCCCTGGCCAAAAACAAGGAACGCATCGGTAACGAAGTCATGCTTCGTTTTGACGATGTTGATGATGGTGGTATACTCTTCAGAGCAAGAAGTTTCGGAGAAGCCCCGGATATTGATCCAATTATTCATGTAGCTTCAACCAACCCTGACCTGGCTGTCGGCAGTTGGTCTCCAGCTAGAATTGTTGACGCCGAGGCCTATGATCTGTGGGGGGTTACAGTGGATGAATGTGCCGAATAGATTAACTTTACTGAGGATGCTCCTGGTGCCTCTGTTTTTGCTTTTCATGGTGCCTATTTTCGGAGACGGAACATTTTCGCAGTTCGTTCTCTCGGAAGGTGGCAGAGTTGTAGCTACTTTTGTCTTCATAATTGCAGCCTTGACTGACCTTTTGGACGGTTTGCTGGCAAGGCGGATGGATCTGGTCAGCACTTTCGGTAAATTTCTTGATCCAATTGCTGACAAATTACTGGTTATTGCCGGTTTCGCAGCTTTTGTCGAACTGGGACGCGTTTCCTCCTTTGTCTTGATGATAATTGTGACGAGAGAGTTTTTGGTCACGGGTATACGTCTTCTGGCAGCAGAACGGGGTGTAGTGATCGCCGCCAGCTGGTTTGGAAAAATCAAGGCTGTTGTGCAGATGTTGACTCTGATCTTCCTCTTGATTGAACCGTTTATCACCGGTTCCAGCTATAGCACAGCCAGCTTCAGCAGTATTTATGTCGTTTTTGCTGATATTATGGTAATAGCCACTTTAGTTCTGACGATACTTTCCGGAGTTGACTACTGGTATAAGAACCGCAGCATTTTT
>JAQWBU010000086.1 GCA_028706195.1 Eubacteriales bacterium | reverse complement strand
AAACACAACACACGCAAGATGGACATGCTATTTTGGGATTAAATGGCTTACCTATAAAAGGGATGATCAATTACACAATCTGGTCTGATGTCTTTGTATGCCCTTCATGTTCTAAAGAAATCGTGTTTTGGGATAATGGGGTAGACATAGAACGAGGCAAGGTTTTAAACACATTTTCTTGTCCACATTGTAGTAGTCAATTAAGTAAACGCGATTGTGTTAGAGTACAAGAAACATATTACGACAATATCCTAAAGAAAATTGTTACAACAGCTAAGCAAGTACCTGTTTATATTAATTATTCGGTCGGAAAAAGAAGATACGAAAAGAAACCAGATGCATTTGACTTATCGCTTATAAAGAAAATAAATGAAATGGAAATCCCTTATTGGGTTCCTACAAGTGAACTTCCAGTAGGATATAACACAGAACAGCCCAAAAAATCGCACGGCATAACCAATATTCACCAGTTTTACACGAAAAGGACTTTGGCGTACCTTGCTGCATTATTTGCACATGCAAAGAGCTCAGAACAATATATCATATTAACAAAGATAGCGATGCGCCTCACAAAGCTATACCGACTGACGTATATGAATGGGTGTTGGGGAGCAGGCGGTGGACCAATGGGCGGAACTCTATATATTTCGTCCCTTGTTAAAGAAATTAGTGTATTGAAACAGCTAAAAGAAAATATTAAGGATGTTTTAACGATAAAATCAGCTGCTAAAAGTTACTCGTGTATCACTACACAGTCGACTACCTCACTAAAACAAATTCCTCCAAACTGCGTAGATTATATTTTTACTGATCCACCTTTCGGTAGTAATTTAAACTATTCAGAGTTGAGTTTCATATGGGAAGCTTGGTTATCAGTTTATACAGATAACCATAAAGAAGCGATAATTAATCCAGTGCAGAACAAAGCCCTTGCTGACTATCAACGTTTGATGGAGCAATGCTTTTGTGAGTATTTTAAAGTTCTAAAGCCGGGCAGATGGATAACAGTAGAATTTCATAACAGCCAAAACTCAGTATGGAATTCCATCCAAGAGGCCCTTTTAAGAGCCGGTTTTGTCGTATGTGATGTCCGAACATTAGATAAAAAACAATCGAGCTTTAAACAAACAACAAGTGTCGCAGCTGTGAAACAGGATCTTGTAATCTCTGCCTATAAGCCTAAAGAGTCATTTATTCGTCAATTCAGCGAGAGAGCTGGTGACCCTGAAATGGCATGGGAATTTGTGCGTCAACATCTACAAAATGTACCTATCGCCCCTGATTCCAGTGGTGAAATTGAAGTGGTTTCCGAACGGCAGGATTACCTGCTCTTTGACCGTATGGTAGCTTTTCATATAATGAACGGCATTCCCGTTCCTGTGGATGCACATACTTTCTATGCGGGCCTACGCGAACGATTTATTCAGCGCGACGGGATGTTTTTCCTGCCTGATCAGGTAAATGAATACGACGAACGTCGTCAAAAAATGGAATTACAAGACCAGCAATTATCACTTTTTATTACTGATGAAAAGAGCGCCATTATCTGGCTTAACGCACAACTCGGGAAGGAACGCCAGTCTTATTCGGAGATACAGCCGAAATTTTTACAGGACTGGCACCGCAACAAGTTTGAGCAGATGCCGGAACTCCTTGATATGCTCAAAGAGAATTTTCTCCAAGACGAGGACGGAAAATGGTATGTACCTGATCTTTCAGATAAAGCCGACCTCGAAAAGCTGCGTAGGAAACGTCTACTTAAGGATTTCTACGACATATACGCAAAAGGGACCGGACGTATCAAAAATGCCCGTACTGAGGCACTCCGAGTTGGATTCGACGAATGCTGGAAGGAACGCAACTACTCCCTTATTGTAAAGGTCGGTGACCGCCTGCCGGAAACTGTCCTGCAGGAAGACCCAGCGTTGTTAATGTATTATGATAACGCTGCAAATAGAATGTAGGAGGATACACATAATGAAAGACTTAAGCAGAAATGTATCTCTTTTGTGTCCTGTATGCGGTAATGATCAGTTTTCCGCAGTTAATGATGATATTGAAAACCTCAAGGATGCACCAGATGAAACAAGAATTAAATGCTCGGATTGTGGAGCCACACGCACGAAAGCAGAACTGATTGAAGAAAATCAGGAAATTATTAATGCTAATATCGAAGACATTAAGAAAGAAGCCATCTCTAAAATTGAGAAAGAACTAAAAAAAGCTTTCAAGAAGCTTAAGTAGGTGACAATATGGACTGGGCAATAATTTGGAGTTTTGCAAAAGAGTGTATTACATATATAGTCCCTTTGTTCGCGTTGTTGCTTTCCGTCGTTTCTTTGTGCAAATCAGCAAAGAGCCAGAAACTGCAGAATCGGGTAAGCGAGCTTGAGTTGAAAATTAAAGAATATGAAGTTGCTGAAGTTGAGAAGAAGAAAACTGAAGCTGGCCTGGCTTGTATTGAAGCTCGTGTAATCCATATTTCGAGTGGTAAATATAGACTGAAAGTCTGGAATTCTGGACAAGCAACTGCTTACAAAGTATCTGCTATTGTTGATAAGAATGCTAATTTAACAATAATGTCTTCAAAAATGCCATTTGACTTTTTGGAAGCGGGTAAGAGCTTTGAAGAGCACCTTATAGTACATATGGGGACTGCGGATAAATTCAAGATTGTCACAACGTGGGAAGATGCAGCTGGACAACCCCATCAGAAAGAACAAATGGGTAGTATTTAACACGAAGAGGTGAGGATATGCCAACCGTAGGTGAAAACTTAATAGATACTCGAACAGGTCGTGTTGTCCTCATTGTTGAGGTGCATGAGCTTTGGGGCATGACGACCTGCAAGGTCATAGACATGACATCGAATGCTGTTTATTCGGTCAATGCCGAGAACCTTGCTTTGTCCGGAGCTGCATCAGCAGCTTCGGAGGCGTTTGTGCGCTTTGTCGCCGCATGGTGCAAGGTGAAAAACGAGCTTGCAAACGGTACGGTATTTGACACCAGCGAGAGTGTTCTTCCACTCCCGCACCAGCGCTACGCTTTGGAGCGGGCAATGGCATCAAACGAAGTAAGATATATGCTTGCCGATGAGGTTGGACTTGGAAAAACTATCGAAGCCGGACTAATCATTAAGGAACTGAAAACTCGCGGGCTTATTGAGCGTGTCCTCGTCGTTTGCCCGAAAGGCCTTGTAACTCAGTGGGAAACAGAGATGCTTGAAAAGTTCGGTGAGCGGTTTACTATTGTTTCACCTGAAGACTATGCAACTTTGAAGAAGATAAACCATGATCAGAATGTATTTACGAAATTCCCGCTGGTCATCAGTCCGATGGATGCCATCAAACCATTGGAGCAACGTAATGGTTGGACACAGGAACGTATCGATCAATACAATGATGAACGCATTGAGGCTGTCGTTGCTGGTGGTTGGGATTTGATAATAATTGATGAGGCGCATCGTGTAGCAGGCTCTACTGGTGAGGTAGCTCGACATAAACTTGGTGATATGCTCTCAAAAGCGAGCCCACATTTACTGCTTCTCACGGCTACACCACATTCCGGTAAAACGGAGCCTTTTCTTAGGCTTATGCAATTACTTGACCGAGATGCTTTTCCAAATCCAAAGGCAGTGGTGAAAGAGCAGGTAGCGCCTTATATCATTCGTACAGAAAAACGAGAAGCTGTGGACAATGAAGGGAAACCGCTTTTCAAAAATCGTCACACGCATCTTGTAAAAGTGGAATGGCAAGAACGTCATAGTTTGCAGCAGGAGCTCTATGAACAGGTAACGGAGTATGTACGAACCGGCTACAACAAAGCTATGCGTGAGAAAAAACCTTACATCGGTTTTCTTATGGTGCTGTTTCAACGTCTCGTTTCCAGCAGTACTGCCGCAATTGCTGATGCTTTGGAACGTCGTTTAGAAATTATCACAACGCAGTCAGAACAGCTACATACGGCAAGCATCGGAGACTTAGCTGACCAAGAGATGGAGGAATCGCTTGAGGAAGCATTGACTGTTCTTTCTGCCGGTATTGCCGAAGAAAAAATGCAGCTTGAAAAGCTTCTCTTACTGGCAAAGCAAGCGAAAAATCAATTCATTGACGCTAAAGCCGAGCAGCTATGTGAAATTCTCCGCGCGCTATCTACGCAGGATGCTGATGCGAAGATTATTATATTTACTGAATTTGTAATGACACAGAAATTCATACAGGCGCTGGTGGAAGCGCGTGGCTTTACAACTGCACTTATCAACGGCCATATGTCAATAGAAGAAAGAAATGTTGCGCTGCGGCAATTTCGCCGTGAACGTAACATACTCATATCCACCGATGCGGGTGGTGAAGGTATCAATATGCAATTCGCACATATTGTAATTAACTACGACCTGCCTTGGAATCCGATGAAGATTGAGCAACGTATTGGCCGTGCAGATCGTATCGGACAAGCCAAGGATGTCGAAGTATTTAATTTCATTCTTAATGATACTATTGAAAATCGTGTGCGCTCTGTTCTTGAGGAAAAACTGGCTACAATCCTATCAGAACTGGGCTTTGATAAACTTCAAGATGTACTCAATAGTGACAGTGCTGATCTTGACTTTACCCAGGTATATATGAAAACTATAGCAACACAAAAGTATGGAACATATTATACTGATGGGCTTGGCAAGGATATGGAGAAACAGGTCGGGCAGGCAGTTAAAATCCGCGATATTATACGGGATGAAAAAACGCTAATGCCTGATAGCCAGTTTGAACGACAACAACAAGCTTTCCACAATGTATTGCGGAATATGCTCACTCATTATAAAACTTGGAAAGGTTATACAGTTGATCCGCTATTCGATTTAGAACTGTCAGTTTCCGACCCACAAATACAAATGCTTTTAGGTGATAAAATAGTGTGGCATCAAAAAGATGGCATTCCTGTTTTTGAAGTAAAAGGCGTAAATACCGAAAATGGATTATGGTCATTATGGCGGATTTCTTTGAGCGATGGCGATGAAAACCAGCGCATGATTTCGCTGTTTATCAATGATAATGATGTATATCGTCCAGCCGCATCTAAGCTACTTTGGGATGAGATGCTTCACAATAAAATAACACTAAATATGTTGGGTACGGAATCGCTTGACCATGAAACATATTGTGCTATTCTCTCCCGTGTTGCTGAGCTGACAGAGGATACATTCCTTGAAATGAAGAATCATTATTATTCTTGGCACGAACATGAATACAAAAAGCGCCTATACGCACTAACACTTCGTATAGAAGCGGCTGGCAAAATCGGCATAGAAAATATTCGCGTGTCGCGGATAAGAAAACTTGAAAGGCAGTTACAAAAGCTACAGCAGGAGTACAATCGACATAAGAGTATTTGTCCCTCGTTGCAGCCAATGCTAATATGCAAGGTGAAAAAGCCATGTTGAGAGATTTGCTTTTTGAAAAAGCTGGGCTACCTTGGGTTGAACGGCTTATCATATACGATACTGATAACCTCGTTTCTCGAACTGCCGGAACTAACGGACTGTATTGGGATGAGTATAGAGTTTTTGAAGTGAACTGCTCTGAAGAGCTTCGCTTTATTTTTGAACGGGATTGCCGCCAGACTAAAGAACGGATCATTTTCATAATACCCAGCTTGGATATCAAAATACCTTATGATATTTATAAACAGTTCACAATTGCTACGCTGGGGCTTGAAACAGTATTCCCAAAACTTGATACTTCTACCATCCGCGCCTCTCGCAATATTGATTTTGATTACTTATCTGTAGCAACTAAGTATTTGAGTGGACGTCGTTTGACTGCAAAACAAACAAAAGCGTTTTTAACAGTTGATATGTTTAATCAGGATATAGTAAATGCTTATTCTGCAGCTGCTACACAAGAGCTTATAATGCGATTAGCATCTTGCAAGACATACCGTGATTGGACGCCAGTTGTAGACTTGCTGTCTAAACTTATGCTGCTACGTGACAAAGGATTTACGATTAAAGATATTCAAGAGACGTACAGTTCAGTTGACACAACTTTCCGCAATTGGACTTCTGAGCGTTACTCGTCTCTCGCGACGTCAGCAGATATTAGACAGCCTGTAATGCTTCATCACGTCTTGGACTTTGTGCGTCGAAATGGCAAAAAACCAGCAGTCATTGTTATTGATGGTATGAGTTTTGTGGACTGGCAAATAATCCAAAAATCATTCGCAGATGCTCCGTGGCGTTTGACCGTCAATGCAGTTTTTTC
>JAQWBU010000010.1 GCA_028706195.1 Eubacteriales bacterium | reverse complement strand
GGCATGCTTGCATTTCATTAATGTTAGCTTGCCTAACTAATAGTGAAAGAGCACTCACTTTCATAGGGAATAGGCCAATAGAATTGGCACAATGATTTTCAAAATATCTAGACAGAATGACAGTTATTGACATATGTCGCATTGAGCGTATACTGTTATTGATGACATATGTCAATAATTAATCGAAAGGAGGGAATAATATGCCAAGATTAGATGGAACAGGCCCGATGGGCTTTGGATCAATGACCGGCAGAGGATTTGGTCCTTGTGCTGATGAAAAATCAGGAGCTGTCAACGATCGTCGCGGAAGAGGCAGAGCTGCTTATGGACGCGGAATGGGTCGTGGCGGAGGCTATGCCCGTGGTTTCGGTCGCGGGAGAGCTTTCGGCAGAGAATTCTATATGGATCAGGAGCCGGCGCAAGACCGCAAGGCATTCCTTGAAGCGCGTAAAGACTATCTTAAAAGCCAAGTTGAAGTCATTGATGATGAATTAGATAATTTATAAAAATAGGTCAGGAATTTGCGGAGGACGCTCTGCAAATCTCTGTCATCTCAAGGAGTAAATATGCCAAGACCAATGAAAAGAAGAAAAGTATGCAGTCTTCCGGATAATGTAAATTTCGGTCCACTGGGTATGCCTCAGGCGGAAAGTAATCAGATCAGAATGACCGTTGACGAATATGAAACCGTCAGACTGATTGATCTGGAAGGTTTTACGCAGGAAGAGTGCGCCGAACAGATGAATGTAGGCCGCACCACCGTGCAGGCTATGTATGCAGACGCCAGAAAGAAACTGGCGGATGCTTTGGTTAATGGCAAATTGCTGACCATTGATGGCGGCAAGTATCAGCTGTGCGATGACTCAGATGACTTCTGCGGTCCGGCCTGTCGCAGACGCGGTGGCCAGGGTTATGGCAGCGGGCGTGGCCGAGCTAAGGGTCAGGGTCGTGGGCAAGGCCGCAGGCTGAATCAAGGTGAAGAGCACTGAATTAATTCAGCGCAATTGAAGTAAGAAGATTAAGATAGGAGAAACATTTCAATGAAAATAGCAATACCTGTAGATAATAAATCTAAAGACACCGATGTGTGTGTCTCTTTTGGGCGCGCACCCTTTTTCCTTATTTATGACAGTGAGAGTGAGGAGGGTCAGTTCCTGCCAAATGACGCCGCAAAGATGACAGGAGGAGCGGGAGTAAAAGCTGCTCAAATAGTTGTTGACAGTGGAGCAAAGATCCTATTAACCCCCAGATGCGGTAAAAATGCCGCAGATGTTATATCTGCTGCGGACATTTCCATATATAAAACTATTCACAAAACCGCCATGGAAAATATCACAGCCTTTCTGGCGGATGAACTCGATACGCTCGATGAAATCCATGCAGGCTTTCATGGAGCGTAGAGCCAGATGAATATAGCAATCCTCAGCGGAAAAGGCGGCACCGGAAAGACACTTCTGGCTGTGAACCTGGCTGCCGTGGCAAATGGCGCCAGCTACATTGATTGCGATGTAGAAGAGCCAAACGGACATCTTTTCTTTAAACCTGACAGTTTGGAAGTAGATACAGTTACTGTTAAGATACCGCAAGTTAACGATGATTTATGTGATGGCTGTCTTAAGTGTGTCGAGTTTTGCAGATTCAATGCTCTCGCCTATTCCAATAAGTTAATGATCTTTGATGATATCTGCCACTCCTGCGGCGGCTGCGTTTTGCTTTGCCCGCAGAAGGCTTTGACTGAAAAGGATAAAGCCATCGGAGAAATCAGGACAGGCAAATCGAAGGATGTCGATGTAGTCACCGGCATCATGAATAGTGGTGTAGCTTCAGGAGTTCCTATTATTGACGAGCTGCAGAAACACATTCGAGAAAAGTCTAAAGACGGAAAACATGTTTTCATCGACTGCCCGCCCGGAAGTTCCTGCGTCGTTATGGACAGCATCAAAAATGCCGATTATTGCATCCTGGTCGCTGAGCCCAGCATCTTCGGCGTCCACAATTTGGAGATGGTACATGAGCTGGTCGAACTTTTCGAGAAAGACTATGGCGTAGTTTTAAATAAGGTACAGACGGGTGAGAATCCTTCCGAAGACTACTGTCTCGCTAACGATATAAACATTCTCGGTTCTATTCCTTTTGATCCTGAATTGGGTCTGTTAAATTCCAATGGCAAAATCGCTGCAAGGGAAAACACAGAGTACAATAAGTTCTTTTCGGCTTTGCTCGACGCAGTGTTAAAGGAGGCAAGAGTTGAAACAACTATTAATCCTTAGCGGAAAAGGCGGTACGGGGAAGACCACAATCGCCAGCGCTCTGATCAAATTGGCGCAAGCGAAGGCCTATGCTGACTGTGATGTCGATGCGCCTAACTTACACCTGATCAGCGACTGGGATCAGGAGCCGGAAAGCAGCGACTATTACGGTATGGATAAGGCAAGCATAAACTCAGATCTTTGTACTGAGTGCGACCTTTGCCGGCAGCACTGCCGCTTTGATGCGATTTCCTGTGATGGGACATACACTGTAGACCCCTTTGCCTGCGAAGGCTGCGCTGTCTGCGAATATGTCTGCCCGGCAAATGCCATTGAAATGCAGCCGGCTGTGGCAGGCGAACTGATGCTTTACAGCAGCGCTGACACCGTCTTCTCCACTGCCCGCTTAAAAATGGGCAGCGGTAACTCCGGACTTTTGGTGAGTGAAGTCAAAGGTGCAATGAGAGCATCCGCGGCAAGTGATACCAGACTCGCCATAATCGACGGCTCGCCCGGAATAGGCTGCCCTGTTATTGCCTCTTTAAGCGGAGTGGACATGGTCTTGCTGGTTACGGAGCCCTCTGTATCAGGCATCAGCGATTTAAAGCGCGTGCTGGAAACCGCGGCCAAATTCGGGGTTAAAGCTGCTATCTGCATCAACAAGTTTGATAGTAATCCGGAGCAAAGTAGAAAGATCGAGGTGTTTTGTCAGGAGCATAGTTTGCCCATCGTAGGGAAAATCCCCTTTGACGAAAACGCAGTGAGGGCTATCAACAGTGGAAAAAGTATCGTCGACATTGACTGCGCTTCCGGCCGGGCAGTTCAGCCGCTTTTTTACAAAACAATGCAAATTCTGTATGCAGACTAAAGCGCCCGGCTAACGCTGAGTAAAGCATATGCGCTTTGTCGCTTAGACAAATAAATTTACGAAATTAATAATAGTAAAGAAAACAATAATAATTTTTTGAAGGAGAAATATATGATAAAAATTGCAGTAGCAAGTGATAATGGACTGGTCACCGAACATTTCGGACATTGCGCCGATTTCGTACTCTTTGACGGTGAAAACTCTGAGATAGTCAAAAGTGAAACTATCCCTAATCCGGGCCATCGACCTGGTTTTCTACCAAATTTCCTGAATGATCTCGGTGTCAACGTGATTATTTCCGGCGGCATGGGCGGCGGAGCAATTGATATTTTCAATCAACATAATATCGAGGTAATAGTGGGTGCGGGTGGAGCAGCTGAAGCTGCGGCCAAAGCTTACTTGCAGGGCGAGTTGGAGTCCACCGGTTCTGTCTGTCATGAACATGCGCATCACGACGAGTGCAGTGATTAACTGAGCCTTTGGCGCAAAGCAGACGAACCGTGGCATACCGGTGGGTGATCACAAAAGTGATTGAATCAGTCTTCTGATCGCAGCCCGTTCATCATTATGTATGTCTTCGCTGAGACGTGCAGCAGCTAGCGGAAGTAGCCACTGCTCTACTGCTTCGCGCCTAATGCCGGCGCCTTCCAGATAAAACTTGAGATAAGTTTCAGCAAAGTATTCCTGTGCTGAGCGGAGCTCGTTTTGCACATCAGGATCCGCATGCTTCGGCTTTGCATACCTGATCAGCAGGTAAGTTCTTGCGACATCAGCACAGGGGTCACCTATGCAGACTGTCACCCAGTCGATAATAACGGGACCGTCAGCGGTCAGTATCACATTGTCGGGGTGGAAGTCGAAGTGGCAGAGGGACTTTCCGTCAGGAAGCACTGTCAGGCGTTCAATCACCCTGCTCTTGATGGCGTCTGAGAGATCATCCGCTCTTTCAATGTCGGCAGCAAGTTTATCCTTCACCCTCAGACCTGCATCAACCTCCAGCTGATTCCGGTGCATTTCCAGATGGAGCTTGACCAGATCTTCGGCGTACTGATCAATTCTTGCAGGTGTCTGCATGATGGCAAGCAACATACTGCTTCCATCAATGCGTTCGTAGATAATACCGAAGCGACCTTGCATTTCGATGAGTTCGAAGACCCGCGGAGTTTTGCTGAAATAGTCTTGAACAAGCTTTGCCTGCTCAAACTCGTAGTTCACAGACTCGCGCGAGTAGGCAGAACGAAACAGCTTGAGGACTTTGTCGCCAAGCGCATAAACTTCTGCGGTATTGCCCTGTCCGATCAATTCCAGCTCAGTGATATCCATAGAGATATTTTACACTCTAAGAAAGCTCGTTCCCTTACAATCCTTCTTCTTTAACAAAGGAGTAAAACTCAGTTTCTTCGTTTTCTTCTTTTTCTGCCAGTTTCCCTACAGGTTGAACGTAGACGGTAAATTCATTTTCTCCGTCCAGCTTCAGTATGCGGTCACAGACATCCTGTGAAAAGGCGCCGATGCCGCAGGTTCCAAGATCAAGAGCTTCAGCAGCTAAATAGAGATTTTCGCCGACATGGCCCAGATCAATCAAGGCAATACGGTGCGAATATATTGAATATCTCCACTCAAAGCGGTAGGGTACCGCCGTGAAATAAAAGATAACGGCCGCTCGGGAGGCCCACTTCTGACCATCTACACTTTGCAGACGCTCGTCTGCGGACTGAGTTCCAAGAAATTCGAGCGCATGACTTCCCGAAAGATAATGATAGATACCGGGCTCCAGTCCCGACACTCGTTGAGCGTCAACATAGCACTCAAAGCCGTGCCTGGCACCACCACTGGGAACGGTTCTCAGAGTCGCATATTTCTTGCCGCGCCTGCCTTTTATGCCCTGTGCGCTCCAAAGGAGAAAGGACAAATCCGGCAAAGATATTTCTTCCTCCGTATATTTACGCCGTGATTTCCTCTTACTCAGAAGTTCAAAGAGATTTTCCTGGAGCTGAAGCTCTTCGAAATTTTGCGGCAGCGCGATCACTTCACTCTCGTTCTTTGCCAGATGGTAAAGTGCCGGTTGGGGAAGTTTCTTATCCTGGTCGGAAGTCAGCGTTTCATTCCATTCAGGGTTTTTCATGAAATCTCTTCCGCTCTTGATTAGATTTTTTATCTCTTTTTCATCCATAATTTCTACTCCTCTTCCTAGTCTGTATCCTAGCAAAGACCATCATCTAAATAAAGCTGATTGATGCGCGCAAAGTTTCAGCCCGCTGATTTGCAAATACTTAAAGCAAACGTTTCTCCACTTCAGCTATCAGCTGATCCTTATCTTGAGGCAGCGTTCCTTTTATCCTGAGAATATTGGTCGGATGAGTAGTGTCGAAAATTGTCGGTGCGAGTGGCCGAAGATTCTCCAGGAGGGTTTTTACTTCGATTAATCTTTCGCTATTGGATGCGGGAACGAACTCGCCGCTCTTCACCATTTGATTTAACTTCGTTCCAAGGAAGATCGTCAGGCTCATGGTGATAATCCTCTTTGTCGTAAACTTGTTGATCATTTCAGCTGTGGCCAGCGCGTTTTCAAGCGACTTACCCTTGCCCGCTATGCCGTACACAATAATTGTATTAAAAGGTAAATGAGCTTGATTCAGCTTGGTCGCTTCTCTGATCGCACCGGCAGCCGTGTGCCCTTTATTCATTAGCTTTAAACATTCGTCACTGCCCGTTTCAAAACCAATATAAAGTTCTCGCAGGCCCTTATTGTGAAGGATAGAAAGCTCCTCTGTTGAATACCTGGAAATGCTCCTGATTGAGGCGTATGAGGCGACACAGGCACAATATGGAAAATATTGACGAATCAAATCCAGCAAATGCTCCATCTTCTGGAAGCCAATTACCAAAGGATCGGCACCGGTCAGAAACACTCTTTCGGTATAAGAGTTGCCATGTTTTAGCTCTGACTCAATCCGGGACAATGGAACCTGACTGAATTTTTCACCTGAGTACATGGAACAAAAGGCGCAGGCGTTATGTGAACAGCCGATCGTGACCGGTAAGAGAAATGTATGCACCTCATCCTGAGGATAATGTATCATTTGACTTTCACTCATAATGTTCACTCAGCAGGCGCGCCTGCCCTTTTCTTAATCCAAATTATGCTGCCCGTTCTCTGGATTCCCTGCGCTGTGCCCGATAATTCAATAATATCGGCAAGGATAAGAGCAGAGCAATAATGCCTATTGTCGCCAGAGGAGATATTCCCCACAGCAAGGCCAGTCGATAGAAAATGAAAGCCACCACCCAGGCCGCTACTAGCTGGAATATAATCATGATCCAGGTGTCGCGCCAGTTACCGAACTCATTTCTCGCTGCAGCAACCGCAGCAACACAGGGAGTGTAAACCAGAACATACACCAGAAAGGCAATTGCAGATGGTGTAGTAAATATTGCGGCTAAAGTCGGACCCAGTGTTTCCACCGTCGCACCACTCATTACAGCCAGAGTGGAGATGACGGCTTCCTTAGCGGTAAAGCCGGAGATCAGAGCTGCGGGAATGCGCCAGTCGCTAAGACCCAGTGGTTTAAACACGGGCGCTATGACAGCTCCCAGCCAGGCAAGCAGGCTGTCATCCGAGGAAGAAACGAAATTCAGATGCTGATCAAAATGGCTGAGGAACCAGATGACGACAGTAACCGCTAAAATCACTGTAAATGCACGGCGCAGAAAATCTCTGATTTTTTGCCACAGATTTCGTCCGACTGAAAGCAATGAGGGAAAACGGTAGGGCGGCAACTCCATAATAAAGGGCGAAGCTTCGCTCGTGTTAGGACGTTGACGCAGGATAAGCCCCAGCATAACCGCCAGATATATCCCCAGTAAGTACAACAGAACCATCACCAGGCCCGCATGATCCGGGAAGAATACGGAGGCGATAGCACCATAAATCGGCACCTTCGCTGAACACGACATAAAGGGAATCATGAAGATGGTTAAACGCCGGTCCCGTTTACTGGGGAGAGTACGGGTAGACATAATCGCCGGCACTGAACAGCCAAAACCCATAATTAAGGGAACAATAGCTGCTCCGGAAATACCCATGCGACGCATCCAGCTGTCCATAACGAAAGCAACCCGCGCCATATAGCCGCTATCTTCCAGGATGCTGAGCATCAGATACAAGAGCGCTATTAAGGGCAGAAAAGAAAGTACGGAACCAACTCCGGCCAGAATGCCGTCCACAATCAGGGAGTGCAGGACAAAATTTAATCCGCTTGCAGTTAAAGCGGTGTCAATCTGAGCTGTCAGCCAGCCCATACCGCTTGTCAGCTGATCGGAGAGCCAGGTACCGGGGAAGCCAAAAGCGACCCAAAAAACCAGGCCCAATAATAAGATGAAGATAGGAATTGCCGCAAAGCGATTAGTCAAAACACGGTCAAGCCGCTCGGTCAGGAGATCTTCGCCGCTTCCCTTGTGTATGCTGGCAGAGGCCACTTTATCAATAAATGTATAGCGCATGTCAGCCAGTGCAGCTAAGTTATCGGTCTGCAGCTCATCTTCCATCAAAACAATAATTTGCTCAATTGCCTCCAGCTCATTCTCACTAAGCTGCAGGCGTTTTTGAATCAAAGGATCTCTTTCAGCGAGCTTAGTGGCTGCATAACGCGAGGATAAACCCGCAGCATCCGCGCGCTCTTCAGTAAGAGACATTATGGCGTGGATAGCTCTGTGGGCAGGGCCCGAACAAAGATCAAGATTGGCCGGCTTTTGTCCTGACTTTGCTACGCGAACAGTTTCGTCGATCAGCTCGAGAATACCTTCATTTCTGGAGGCGGAGATGGGTATCAAAGGCACACCCAAACGTCCGCTGAGTTCTTCAATATGTACGTGACTACCCTGCTGACGTATTTCATCCATCATGTTGAGAGCGATCACCATAGGAATATTCATTTCTATCAGCTGAATACTAAGGTAAAGAGAACGTTCTATTTGAGTGGTATCAATGACGTTCAAGATGACATCCGGCTTTTCATCAACCAGAAAGTCGCGCGTGACAACTTCTTCAGCAGAGTAAGGGGAAAGGGAATAAATTCCGGGAAGATCTACCACGGTAAAATCAGAGTGACCTCGCAGCGAGGCCTCTTTCTTGCTCACAGTTACACCCGGGAAGTTGCCAACCTTCTGATTGCTTCCGGTCATTTGATTGAAGACTGTAGTCTTGCCACTATTCTGATTTCCAAGCAGCGCTACAATCAAAAGTTACCTCTTCTGCCTGAGCGTCTGCCACGTCTGCGCTTACCCATTCGTTCCTGTCGGGCATTGCGTTTGCAAGCGTTACAATCGCCGCAGTAACTACCTGCCGTTTGCAGATTATCAACTTCAATTAAGCTGGCATCAGCTCTGCGCAGGCTCAGTACATATGAGCGAATTCTTATGCAAAGGGGATCCCCGCTAGGAGCAGGCTCGCCCATCACGAGGCTTGTTCCCGGAGTCAGCCCCATATCAAGTAAACGACGGCGCAGAGCACCTTCTCCTTTTACTTCAACAATTCTGGCTTGCTGGCCCGGCCTTAAATCTGCGAGTGTCATAGTTCTCCTTGAAACTAGTTAGTCTTGGGTAACTTCCTTGCTAATTATATCATCAAAGAGAACAAGGTCAATAGTCGGATCGCTGATTGATACGAATTGATCTTTGGCTTATTTCAGCCTGTAGGTGTCATATCCTTTATAGTTAATTACAGTCACTGAATCATCGTTTTTTAATAACTTCAGTAATTCATGAGGTTTTTCATTGTCTCTGGCTTTCAAAAATCCTTCTATCTCAAATTGATTCATAGGATGACGTTTAATAATGCTTATAATTGCCTGGTAATCATCCTCAATTTCACTGTGAAAATTTTGAGATACGAGTAAGTCTATTGAAATCCCTCCGAGAATATTGACAGCATGGTTCATTTTGTCATGATTGAGCGCTTTTATCTCTAATTCCGCCGGGGGTCTAACGGGAGTATTAATATACAAGCTGTCATACTTAAACTCTTTTAATGCTTCAGAGTATTTACTTAAGGATTCGTCATCATCATTTACACCAGCCATCAACATCAGTTCAAGCCACAATTGTCCCTTAAATTCATCCGAGAATAATTTCAATCCTTCTTTGATGTTTTCAAATTTAATTGAACCGTGAGGCAGGTTGATTTTCTTAAATGATTCTTCATCATAGGCATCAAAGGTAGGCAAGACTATGTCTGCCTGACATAATTCCAATCTCAAATCCGCATCGTCAAAGAGTGATCCATTGGTGATAACAGCAAGTGGTTTATCCGTTCTTTTCTTAATTTCAGAAATAAGCTCGCCTAGTTTTAAATATAGGCTTGGTTCTCCTTCTCCAACCACAGTTACCACATCATAGTTAATATCACTTTTTAATACTTTTTCGAATTCTCCGATAATTTCACTTAGAGGAAAGAACAACTGTCGCGTATTTGTCATATTGTCAGTTCTGCCCAACTGGCAATACACACACGAATAATTGCAGGTTTTCTTAGGGATAGGACTAACTCCCAGAGATAATCCAAGTCTTCTGGAAGGTACAGGACCATATATATATTTCATTTTGCGCAACTCGTTTCATGTACTTATTCGGATAAATCCGCTTCAATGCTTGGTAAAGAAAATAAATAAACTGAAGGCAATTCCTAACAGAAATGCAAGTGTGGAATGTTTTTTCTCGTATTCGCTGGCTTCGGGTAATAAATGAGATGCTGAAATGTATATCAAAACTCCTGAAACGAATCCAAGAGCAAGACCCAGGACATCGTTGCTCAGATTCCGGACAAGTGGATACGCAATAAAAGCGCCGATAGGAGTTGTTAATGCCGCAACAAAAAAGGCGTAAATTCCGGCCTTTTTTGCACTTATTCCGCCTTTAAGCAAGATTGAGAATGTGATGATTCCCTCAGCAAACTCATGAACGACTAAACCGATTCCGGTAAGAACTCCAACAACCGTACTAACACTAAAAGTAACTGTGTATATGACTCCATCCATAAGTGAATGAATAAAAATACCTTCTACAGTTGTAATACCAAAAGCTAACTCTTTTTGCTTAGTTCTATGTTTAATCAGCTTATTACTGAAATACATGAACAGGAAACCTGCAAGTGCTGCAAATCCGGCATCGGAATCCTTTTGCAGGGCTTGAGGGAAAGACATTATTAAGGGTCCGGAAATGAGTATCCCCGCAGCAAAACACATACAATACTCTCTGGATTTTTCCGCCCATTCATGGTTTTTATAGATAGCCCAAATTCCAATGCTGTTTATCAGCATTGCAGCAACTGCAAAAATTGAAATCCAGGTAAACGTATTAAACTCTTGCATGAACAAACACTCTCTTTATTGATCTGCTATCTAAAAGACGATAGTGTACTAAATTTCTATTTCGCTGCCTGCCGACAGATAATCGAGGCTATCACCCATAATAGATTTCAATCTTTTGTAGGCTTCTATACCTGTGCAATGGCAGGTATAGTATTTTGCTTTAGTGTTATTTAGATACTTGCCTATCCTATCTATCGTTTCGAGATCCTCGTTACAGCCGGTACGGCTGGAAAGGTGAAATCCACCTATCACACAGTCGGGCATTCGTTCTTTGAGCGAGTGAATATACTCAAGAATGTTTATAATGCCATTATGAGAACAACCGGTGATTAACAAGCTCTTTCCATCTTCCTCTATAACGAGATATTGTTCGTGCTCAAAATTATCATCTAACAACTGTCCTTCATGTTCCATCAGTAATCCACTATTTGACTTTGGACGAGGCTCTATTTGAGCAATACCAGAAAATAGCTGTATCCCTTTGCTGATAAAGAAGCGGTCTGAGGTGAATACAACTTGTTTGTTTTCTTTCAGATTTGCATCAAGGCCTATATATTCCAATCTATTATTTGGACGAAGAGCATAATATTTCTCAAATGCTAAGTTGTGTATAAACACCTCAGCCTTAGTATTCTCTTTGAAGAATGTATTCAGTCCGCCGCCATGGTCATAGTGGCCGTGAGAAATTACCAATAAATCAACGTCAGCAATATTAACATCAAGCTTTTTCGCATTTTGAAGAAACAGATCGCTGGCACCTAGATCAAACAATATCCGGTGTTTATTAGTCTCTATGTAGAAGCTAAGACCATGCTCTTGTCCAAAGTCTTCTGACAGTGATGTGTTTTCCACTAAAGTTTTAATTAACATTTTTATAGTCACCGCCCTTTTTTAGTTGTAGGCTGTCATGGTCTGCTCTGAATCTTTAAACAGTTCCGGGGCTAGCTCACGCATCGAATTGCCCCAAAAGGACATTTTTTCGTGGTCAGTAAAATACTTCATCGGAATAGGGTGAGTACCAACTACAACCGGGATATCATAGTGCTTTTCCAAAAATTCTTTAAAGGCCCGGATGCGAGGACAGGGAGGATATCCCACGACAAGTCCTGTAGCAAGATGGATTACTTCAGCGCCGTTTTTAATCATTTCTGCCGGTACATATTCAACGTTACCTCCTGGACATCCCCCGCATTGAGAGTAGCCGACAATTTGGATTTCTTCGTCAGGAGGATATATCGAAAATCCTCCCGTATGTTCTCTGGCTGCCCGAAAGCATTTCCCGCCACCACAATTCTGATAACGTCCACAAATGATGATTCCGATTTTTTTCATTCTGAATCTTCCTTTCCTAGCGAATTTATAACGCCCGCCTCTTAGCTGCAAGACTTCACTGTTTTACTTTATGGCTTATGTCATCTATTTTTATTTTATCCCGTTTATGGCATATGTCAATAACTGTTCCATCCTTTGCACGATATGGTCGATAATCTTCGTTGTGTGGTGAAATTTGGAAAATAGGACAAAAAAACTCCGCTACGATTGTATCCGTAACGAAGCGTCAAGAGATACGGCTTTTCCGGGCAACAAGCTATTTCAACAGCTATGTCCCCAAATTTTGCTGAATTGCTGCTGAAATCTCCTGATAGTTTTCTTCCGTACAAAACACGGCGATTGCTTCTCCCCAGCCCGCGCGGAGCATGATCGTTCTTTGCTGATCCAGGTACTTGACTTTTCTGATTCGTTTCCAGAGAAGGCGTTCATTGGTTCTGGCTCCCGCCATCAAACCTGCTCCGGTTGCAGTTGGATTGCCCGCAAGAACGCCCATCACTGCCGTAGCGGAGGCCATGCGGCGCACACGTTTCTTCTGCTTGTTTTGAGTTTCGCAGCTAATGCCCTGCTCATCCAGCGTAAATTCCACGTCATAGGTGCCCCGGAATATAAACAAAACGAGCAGGAAGGCCAGTACCAGCGTTGCACCCACCAGGGCAAGACCATTGTAAGCTTGCAGCAGCAGAAGTACGAGGCACAGTATCCCGAACGGTATTCCAATCGCCAGAGCCAGCTGATTGCGAATAAGTCTGTTTTTCAAGAGTGGGATGCGAATCTTCCAGTTTAATTCATCCATCAGCATTTCTCCTTCTGAGCTCAAGAAATATGCCTTTTACAAGTGCTGAGGTGGCTTGGTCGCCCTCAGCAAATCTTCGGCGAAAATTCTTATCGGGGCAGCTCCTCCACCTTGATCATTTCAAAATCCACCTTGGTCGGGGGGCCGAGTTCTACCTCGACCGGATTTGAATCGGAGCCATCCACCGTCGCCGTTGCACGCCAGTCATAGGTGAGCGTACCCTTCGCAGTCATTGGTATGCTGTCAAAATCAAAAGTGATCGTGGTTTCGTCACCCATCCACCAGGTGAAAGCGAAAATATCAGCCGGTTTATTGCGGTCAATGCCTATAAATATGCCGCTTATCTCGTCATAGCTGCCGGTCAAAACGGTTCCGGCAGAATTATAGAATGTAATCGTCATTTCGCCGTCCCCCATGTCTTCAACTCGTGCACGCCAGTCTGTAAGCGGCTCCGGACCATCGCCGCTATCCCAAACACCCTTCACCTCATAGATACCTGAAACAGACTCATATATTTTTAGTGTCACGAAAGCGCAGCCCTCTGTATCCGTTCTGACTACCCTGACAAAGACGGAATCGTCCTCAATGGTGAGATTCCAGACAGCTTCCTCGCCGATCTGAACACTTTGCACCGTATCCTCCTCAATGCTGCATTTACCAGTAACTTCCAGTTTCAAAGATACGCTGGAACCTTCTGCATCCGGCACACTTGCTCTGACTGTGTATTCTCTGAAGCCTGTTTCCGCAAAGAGATCCACTGCGTTCCTGTCCAGAAGCTCCTGCATGCTGTAAGGAATCTTGCCTTCTTTATAACGTTCGTTATTGATGGCCTGGAGAACTGCCTCATCGACGCGGAGAACGCCCTTACCCATTTCGCTGGAAATGGCCATCGTCCTACTATCCGTAGTAATCTCGTTTGCTGCCGTTTGGACAAGTAAATCCTTAATCTGAGCTGCATCCATGCCGGGACTGATTGACTGGACCAGCGCGATAGCTGCAGTAACCTGCGGTGCGGAAAAGCTGGTGCCGCTAGCCTTGATCGGCAGCCCGTTTTCATCTGTGCCTACAATCATTTCTACCCCCGGGGCGGACAGTGTGACCTCGGCATCTTCGGTGGCAAAACCTGAAAATTCAGCGCGCGAACCGTCGTTATTGATTGCTCCGACTGTAATTACATTGGGCAGTTTTATACCGGCCGGGCAGTCGTTTCTGCCGTTCAGCGCTCCCCTGCTTCCCTCGGCATTAGCTGCGTTACCGGCGCTTGCCACAAAAACAACGTTCGGATTTGTTTCCTGCATTTTTTTGAAAAACTTTGTGTAGGCTTTAACTATGGGTTCATAATTATCACTTGGCGGTCTGAAATTGAAGGAACAATTTATGACGAGCGCACCCTCATCTACCATCTTTTTTAAATAAACCAGTGTCTTGTCGGTATAGGCCACCCCGGAGGGATATGAAATCTGCAAGAGGTCATCAGCATCTGGTTGTATAGCCGTATATTGCGGATTGGCATCAAAGACATTTTTTACATTGATTGCAAGGTTTTCCTCCAGCACCCCGGCAACACCTACCATGCCGCCGTTTTCAGCGTCGGCCCCTATCACATGGGCAACTTTGCTGCCGTGGCTCAGTCCTCCACTCACAATCTGCCCGTTTCTCTTAACGGGATCGTTTGTTTTATCGCCGGATAACTTCACGCTTCCCTTGAACTCCTCTGACCCGCTGTAAAAGGCTTCATCCAGGACGCCGACGTTCACTTTGTTCAGCTTTATTCCGCTCCCCTTGATGATTTTCCAGGCTTCCTCCATACCAATAAGCTTGTAATGGGAATTTGAGGGGTCCGCATATGTGGGATCTTGGAGCGGTGTGCAGGGTTGACCCGCCAGGTCCGATCCATATGCCGGAACATTGGGGAAGACGAGTTCGACGCCTTCCATAGCGGATAAAGCATCTAGTTTGGCATTCAGTTCGGATTCGCTTTTGTCGTCAGTTTCAAGCTGATACAGATTGATAAATTCAAGTTCGCCGACAACGCTGCCGCCGCTCTGATCGATTATCTCTTTGGCAGAGGCTCTATCCACCTCGTCATGAAATACAATAATGATCTGATTGGCCGGCACATAACCCCACTTTTCAGTCTTAATGATTGAAGCAGGATCCGGATCTTTATGGCTTGCCACACCTCCCGTCTTTTGAAGACCGGGAATGCTCCCCGAAAAGATATGCGTTCCGTTTATAAATTGAAATACGTTGAAGCCCAGTCCAAGTACAAGCGCAATAAGAAGGATGATAATCAGAGCAGTCCTGCCGCCTAAACTTTTCGAGCCTCCACCGTATGCCGCTGGCTGATATGGCGGCGGCTGAGGGGGAATATACTGCCTCGGTGCTTGCTGCGGCGGAGCCTGCGCTGGCTGTTGCGGGAAGGTATTTGGGGATGTCACTTCCTGGCGGTTTATTTGCTCTAGATTGATATTTTTCCTTTCAATCTTAGACCCGCAGTTCGTGCAAAATTTAGCATTGTCTCTGACTTCCGATCCACAATGTCTGCAAAACATCTTGCTCCCTCCTTAAAGCTCTGGCGCTTATCTCTTTATTAATTCGATGGTCACACGGCTTTGCACGTTGAATTCGTCGACAAGTGCCAGCCACGTGAAATCATAGATACCACTTGACAGGCCGTTTTCTGTGGTGATCGGAATTTCAATATAGTCAGGCTGAATCGTGTCTGCGACTTCTAAGCTGGGATCAAGGTAGAAATCGTCGAGGTCGAGATAAAGTCTCATGGTATTGCCGGCAAGCTCGCCCGTGTGAAGCTGCGGCTCGATAGCCAGAGAATCGCCGTATGATTCACCGTTTATATTGCCGTCGTAGGGCATGATTTCGCATTCAAACTCCTGACCGGGATAGATGTCCATCCAGAGAAAAACCTCTTCCATGCCGACGGCTCCCCAGGAACCTTCGCTCTCAATGGAGTAATAGCGACGGAAGGTCATATCCCAGATACCGCTGGCATCGAAAAGCAGCGGAGCTTGTGTCTGCTCAGAGGTCTCAACTTGTGTCTGAGCGGGGGTCTCAATTGGCATAGTTTCGTGATTCTCTTGCGAGGGCAGTGTTTCCGAAGAAGGCTCCCGGGGGACAGTCTGCTCGATTTTCCTGCTTTCTGATGTGTCGGGCCGGCTGTTAGCAGATAGACTTGAGCTGTCGGAAGAGCCTTTAATCCAGCCTGCAATTGCCATTCCCCAGACCACAAGCAACAAAACCGAGAGGACGATCACGATTCCATTTCGCTTATTCGATTTATTCATGTCATTCACCTGCAATTCTCGAATTTTTGCTCTTGATGAATTTATTAGTCATCCGACTAAGGCATGTGAAGGCTATTTTTTGTATTTGAGTGTGTTGCCGAAGAGTCCTGTCAGCGTTTGCTGGATTGTCTTGTCGTGGGAGTTGTTGTGCGAAAACTCTATTTTCTTGCCGTCCAGGAGAGAAATTTCAAGCTTGCCCTGATTACCGTAGCTTCTTCCCTCATCGTCTATATTGCTGGACTCACATTGGTAGACAAGCTTCTTGATGTTCATATATGGAATTGCAAAGTTTGTTGGATCTTCAGCGAGTATTTGACCAGATGTCATGGAATAGTACTTCCTATAATAATTCGCCCAAAACTGCATCATTGTGGCGCTGCCTTTGAAGAAGCCTTTTCCCTGAGCTTTAATTTCGCTTGAGACTCTGCTGCTCTCCTGCTTCTGTAGCTCCGCTGAGAGGTGGGCGACAAGCAGTTTGTCCTTCATAAAGATCAGATACGAGGGTGTTCTCTTAAACAATGATTCCTTGCGTTGGGCAGAAAAAACCCAGACAACTTCTTCACTGCTGCTGTACTGATTGCTTGTTTCCGGAGAAATGTTTTCACGGGCTGAATCTACGGGGGTCTGTACGACAGAACTTCCGCAGCTTCCACAGAATCTGCTCCCATCTTCGAGCTGAGCACCGCATCGTTCGCAATACATATCTAGCTCCTTTCAATAAGCAAGTAACTTATCGCTTTAATAGTAATTTTGATTATATTATTCAAACAGAACTTTTACTAGATCTTTTTATTACAGTTTTATTGAATTTTTTATCATGATCTTGAAGCGTTTTTTTCCACTATATTCGTAACCTCAGGAACAAAATAAAATCCATGATAAAAAACACATAACTGACATAAACAGAAGCGAGAATAAGCACAAGAACCCAGTAGTGGTTCAAACAATATAAAAAAATTGAAAACCCAGGGAGGAAATCAAAATGAAATCAAAGAAATCAAAGAGAATCTTAGCCGTCATGAGCGCGTTAGCTCTTGTGCTTGTTTTTTCAGTTGTTGCTGTGAGTGCACAGTCACTACCGAAAAATGGAGCATCTTTTGGCAAACAACAGGCTTCGCAGGATGAAACAGTCGGACGCGGCGGTTATCAGGGCGCTATGTTCGGTGAAGGCGAAGGCGCCGGTCTGAATACAGAAGCTCCGAACTTCGCAGATGAAGACGGAGATGGTGTCTGTGACAACTATGCAAGCCGTCCCATGGATGGAACAGGTTATGGCGCCAAGAACGGCGGTGGTTATGGTGGTAACGGCACAGGCATGAATACAGAAGCTCCGAACTTTGTTGATGAAGACGAAGATGGTGTCTGTGACAACTTTGCAAACCGTCCTATGGATGGAACAGGTTATGGCGCTAAAAACGGTGGTGGATATGGTGGTTACGGCACAGGCATGAACACAGAAGCTCCGAACTTCGCAGATGAAGACGGAGATGGTCTGAACGACAACTATGCTGATGCTGATGACGATGGTGTCTGTGACAACTTTGCAACCCGCGTCCGCCCGCAGGATGGAACAGGAAATGGTGGCCGCCGTTAATTCGGTAGAACAAATCACTATCCGCTTCATTTAGCCTTAGCCGCCCGGTTCACAATAATCGGGCGGTTTTTATTTGGCTTCAATAAAGACTAGTTTAAGTAATATGCTGATGATTCTTCTTGTGAGGATTTTGATGGAAATTGGCTCTGCGTTTTTGGTGACGGACGAAATCTCGAAAGCTGATGAAGGTTTGATTTCATCGTGTTAAACGACATCCTTCAAACGCCCTATCTCCAAGCACAAAAAAGGACTACAAAATTGTATCTCTTTCGTAGTCCTTTGTGGCATCCTACCCCAAAACGAATACAATAGCACGATAAACTAGAGGGGGTGCAAATTTTTGCCTTGGGTGTGCAAATCCTCAAAACATGAATTTCAGGCTATGTTTTCTCCACACATATATGTATAAACCGGCTCGCCTCAATCATATTTTTCCACTTCAATTAGTTTACGAGTAGGATACTCAGTTATATTCAGGTAAAAAGTTCGACTCTCCAACTCGGCTCGATCAATTTCATTTGCTTCCCATTCAGTTTCAATAGCATATGGCAATTGCATATCTTGTGAAGAATCAGGATACAACTTAAACATCAGAGAACCATCTAAATGTGGATACAAAGGCGTCCACACATTTTGGTTGACCATCAAGCGAAGATTCGCACTGATAAGTAAGGTAGAAAACATATTAAGGCCGACCTCGGTTCTGGTATTGGCTTCATTTTCAAAAGTAACATCTACTGCATAGATGAAGTCAGGGCAGTATACTTCTTCCTCAGGACGGCCATCTGTGTCCATTTCGATGCCATGCAGTTTAAGATACTCATCGAGCGTATATATAGTTGCTCCATGCACAGTTATAGAATAACCACGCAGATCTTCGTCAGATATATGAATAAAGTCAGTTTCGTAAGGGACTTTTTCACCGGTTTTGTAGTAACGAGTTTCAACTCCATCGAAATTTGCATTAACACGATAAAACCGGAATAGCCAAACAGCGATTAATAGGAGTGGCAAGATGATAAGGAGCAGCTTCTTTTTTCTCATAAAAACATCACCTCATGTTCTGCCAACAACTTGACCTTGCTTGATTTCAATAATTTCATCAGACAAGAACTTGAGGATTTCGTGATCATGATAGGCCAATACCACAAGAGCACCGCGATCCCGCTCTTCAGTCACAATGTCCTTTACTATTTGAACACCATCGCTGTCCAATGAATTAGTAGGTTCATCGAGAATAACAATATCGGGAGATTCCATAATGGCAGCAGCAATCCCCAATCTCTGCTTCATACCCAATGAATATTTTTGATAATACTTACCATCGTCTGGGTCTAAATCTACTCTTGTGATAGTTTCACGGATTTTCTCAGATCCGATAATTTGTTTGATCGAAGCAAGTAGCTCCAAATTTTTAAAACCCGAGTAATGGTCTAAAAATGCAGGGTTTTCTATCAGCATACCAATACTTTCCGGAAAGGAAATATCCTTTCCGAGTACTTTGTCGTTAATTTTCACTAAACCCCTTGTTGGTTTAATTAGCCCTGAAATCAACCGCATCAACATCGTTTTTCCTGAACCATTAATACCTTTCAGGCCAACGATACTACCTCCATACAGTGTTTCTGTTACATTATCGATCACTGTGGCTTGTTTTATGCGTTTTGTTACTTCTATCAGTTCAACCTTCGTCATCATCGACCCCCTTAAATACGCTCATTTGACAAAATGTCAAACTTATAAAAATAGATCCAGCCCAGAAACACGGAAACAATAATAATGCCAAGAAAGAAATAAATACCCACCATATTATTCACACCAGTTTCTATTAGCTTATCGCTTCTCGCGATCATAGCATAATTACCGGGAAAAAAAGGATGGACATAATATGCAGAGATAACAAGAATGACTATCGATAAACTATAGCTCAGGATCGGTCGTATCAGTAAAGACATAAACAATTGTAAAAGACCTAGTGCGAGTACGAGTAAAAACGGCATCAAAATAATCTCTATATTCAGACTCATCGGTAATGTTTCTTTTAACTCAGCCACAGGCAAAAATGACATATACATGTATTTCGAAATGTTAAGTGTCATTACAGCTCCGGCTGCTCGGGCATAGACAAAAACAGTGGCAAACAAAAGAAGGAAATAGGTGAGGACAGTTGTAAATACCCATGCACATTTTGATAACCACCATACACTTCGTGATCCTGAATTCACCAAGACTTGCTTGCCATAGCCATAAAGATCGTTATACGGATAATAAAGCACTATATAAAGTGCAAATAATACTATGAGTATCCAAAGAGCCGGAAAACGAAAGGGTTCCGGTGATCCAATTTCATATTCGTTCATTCCATAGAATAGATACATTAAGTAATCACCTAATGTCGACATCTCAGCATTCAAATGATTTCTCAGTCCGGGAGCTCGCAGCGTAAAGTCAAATGCAGCCACAAGAAAAATGAGAAGTGCTATTAGGTACTTTTTAGCTGACTTTAACGTTCCGTTTAAAAGGTCATAACGAAGAACTTTAAAAAACATCGCTTCGCACTCCTTGCCACATTGTTACGCCAAATGAAAATACAAATAGTCCCAACGCGAACAAAGCAACAACAGAGGTATTTACTATACCTAAGCTTGTTCCTCCAAGGAAGTTCAGGGGCGATAATTCTACACCAAATTTAACTACTAAAGTTTCTGAAAAATAGTTTAGTGTCAAAAAAGCTATGAAAGGAATCAGTAACACTGCAAAACGGTTCTTAACAAAGAAACTGAGACTTATCACGAAAGCCGCAATTAAACCCGCGTATAATGCTGCATTGATCAGGCGCATCAGAACAAAGAGATATGGATGCGCGTAGAACAACTCAGCGCCCATATTGGCAGAGGGCACGTTGTAATAAATATCATAATTTATATTGGGACTTATGGCCGGAATGAAAGAGCTCACCAGCATAAAGTTGATCAGCATGGGGATCAATATCACAAGGGCGCCAGCAGCGAACGTTGCAATGTATTTCGATAAAAAATACGTTTTCCGATTAGAACGTGAGACAATTTGGCGTATATAACCACTTTTTCTCTCAGAGAAGAACGACCAGGAATACGGCAAGACGCACAGAATGGGAAGCAAAGTAAAGAATAGCGTTGTAGCTACGGAGGTATAGTCCTGACCTATCCATGAATTAAAAAGCGTAACTGAGGCATACTCAGGATTTTTCATTATTCCGCTTCCTGTTTGCAGCGACGCTATGAAGCTGTAATACGCATTAGCGGCAGAGATATTCTGTATAGCAGACCAAATGGCAATTCCTGAGGCTATGGCCACTGAAAGCATGAAAAGATAATTGCCTAAAGCCTTCCTCAGTTCAGTTTTGATGCAATTTTGTAATATTGGTTTATCCATATTAATATTTTTCCCTTATAGTGGACTTACACTAAGCAACGTCCAGCAGATCGGACAATGGAATATACTGTACTGACTCAGGAAGGGTAATGGGTCCTACAGAAAGATAAAGCTCTGAGGACGTAGCAAGAACTTCAGGCAGATAAAAGCCTAAATATGCCTTACCACGATCGTTCTCAGTCATATAAATCTTGTAGAAGTCCTTGGTATTATCCGAGCGGCCGACGCTCGAATCAATTGTCTGGATGTATGAAAGATTCACAGGCTGATCCATGTTATTCGCTTCGACTAATTTTATATCGCTGATAAAGTGCTCAGTCTCCGAATACCCGGTTTGTTTTATGACATAAAACTCAACTGTTAAGAGCAAAAAGCCATAATCCGTTGCACCATCTTTGTCATTTGAGTCCCCAAAATACTCAAGAGGAAAATCTGATTCAGATAAATCCCCCTCATACATCTGTGCGGATTCAACAGTGATTTCCCACTCACCCAAAACATCATAAAAAGCAACTTTGTCTTTGCAAATAGTATCTTCAGTGATGGGACTGTAAGTTGGTATAGGAGTTATCGTAAATTCCGGGTCAGCCTGAACATTCTGATGTGGCCTGCGAGTGGGCGCCTCCTTCACGGTGTGCTGCGAATTACCATTATCAACAGTCTGTCCATTTTCGTTATTCCTGGAACAGGCAGGTAATAAAAAAATCAACATTAACACTATAGCTACTGCAATAATTCTATGATTCAATTTTGACCTAGACCTACTATTAAGCATGGTTCTAGTCCTCTCTTGAAATAATGTCCGTCAGTGAAACATACCACGCATCTGCTTTTGGGAAACCAAAAGCCAGATAAAGACTCTCGGAATTATAGGATAAAGCTGGCAAAACAAAACCCAGCAAGACATCACCGCTTTCACCGTCCCGGATAGAGACTTTATAGAAGTTGCCGCTGTCTTCTATATAATCCTGTTGCTTTATGGAATCGCTAAGCGGCATAATGAATATTGGTGGCCTCTGAATATTCGACGTACTCATATCCAGCAAGGTGATTTCTTCAAGGGTATATTCCGTCTCCGGGTCGCTAGCTTGATTCAAGGGTTCCAGTTCAAGCAAGACGCTAATAAAAACATCTTCTGCTGCGAATACACCATCTGAAATGATAGGTTCAGATCCGGGTGCAAAATTTGTCTCTGGGAAACTTTCGACAGGATACTTTTCCGAGAAAATCGAAACTGATTTCACCTCAGCTGCAAGTTTTATCTTTGGTAAACAGCTCAGAATTACAGACTTATCTTTACTGATATTCCCCTCGTTCAGAAATTCGTTTGATGTAGTTTTCTTTGAAGATGGGGGTGCTGATTGATTATAAGAGGTTAATGTTGTTCCGGGGATTGCCTCGGTTTCATTATCCGTGTCTTCCGGCAGTTGCATATTGTCCGACGCATTGGTCGTAACTTCGCCTGGATTGTTCTGAGTCTTAGTCAGGATTGCCTCCTTATTCCCACTCGAATCCCCACACCCCGAAGTAAAGATCATAAGACATAGAAGTATAAGTATCTTTAGTTGAATCTTTTTTCGCTTTCTTTTTAGTTGTCGAATCACTTTAATATCCTATTTCCATTTAAACACATAAAAAAACGGATCAGAAGCACAATTAACTGAACAGGCCTCTGATCCAAACAATTAATAATTTTGACTAAGGAAGATTGCAGTATGGATAACTTCCTACTGAATCTGGGCTCCACAGTCCATGAACTCTGCCGATATCGTGAATTCGTGGAGATATACCTAAATTACACACACGCTTACCTTTTTCATACACATACTGAGATATCTTACGCTGCTGTCCCTTGTAAATAATCCCCGAATCATTTGTAGTTTCATTTACACCCTGACTCCAAACAGAAAAATAGGAGCCGTAAGGTTGGCCACTTGCTTCAACGTAGTAAACATAAGTGCCGGTAGCATCATCTTTATTACGCTCTTCAGTAAAATAAATATATCCTACTCTTTTACGTTCAAACACAAACACTGAGTCTTGTGAGCTTGCTTCGACCTGAATCCCAAGCAAAGCGAAAACGCTAATAAAAAAGCAGCACACAAGCAATATACTTGATAGGGTTTTGAGAGTTTTCATAAATATTTCTCCTCACATATTAAATGCTGAACTTTCCTAGTTAGTTATTCTAAACCTATTGTAGCTATTAGTTTGCACAATTGCAAATTACACAACTTCAACTATATTTTCTCTTAATATTTGTGTTATTTGTAAGTGGAGATGGATCTACATGCCAGGCATTTAGGTTTTTACTTATAAGAAAACTGGTCCGTTCCAGAAAGAACGAACTCTTATTATTTATGGCGTAAAATTCATTCAATGAGGCTTAGCAGATTGTCCGATTAAGTGTTGACCTTCCATGGTTTTCGTTTTAGCGATTCATGGCAAAAAATATTGCCACCGCTCCTCCAATCCTCACTATTGCGTGTATTAAATCACTATGTTTATATTTATAATCATTTCTAGTTAAGACAAAAGATGATGAAAAGTTTATAACTAAGGCAAAAAATATTAGGGCCAGCACTTCTAATACACCTGGTTTCCTAAATATCATTATATATGCGAATCCTATAATTCCAATTACTAAAGATATTGTCATTGATATTTTTTTCTTAGAAATCTTTTCCATACATTGAGAGCTTCAAGTCGCTGAAAAGCAGCTGTGTGGATTTTAGCGAGAAACTGTGGCTCAGCCTGGTTGATCACGTTACCGTTCCGGAGAGTAGGGAGAAGACTCTGGTTTTACATTTGAGAAGTGGCAAAGTAATGCACGCCTAATTTACATCGTCTAAAGCGAGTCACTAACTGCTGATATGAGCAATATGCACATTGTTTGATCCAAAATATTTAATATGTTATTTTAATTATATAACAATTGTTCCTTTCAAGATGCTCTGCAGTTGTGGTAAGTGCTGAAACAAAGAGACAGTAAGTGCAGAAATATAAATTCAACAGTCGATTTCAAAGAAGAGACGGTTCCTGAAAAGGTTCGAAATCTACAGGCCAGTGCAGCACAATAGTTGCTGTCGTGATCAATTTAATGAAAAATAAAGCGTTGCCATACTTGTTGCAATTCTGATCACTTGAAAGTTGTAGTGCGTGAGATATATGCATGACAAATATGTTGAGCGCTGTAAGTGAAGGTTTAGTTGTCGGGTCTCCGCTACAATATCGGACAACATGGTAAACTACAATAACTCTGGAAGGTGACCTGAAATGACCCTTAGACGGAAGAATATTGCTTGGCTTTAAAGTAGAGAACGGGGAGCGATATGTAGCGTTTTCGTTTGAAAATAAGACAATAGATTAAAAGTATAGAAAAAGTAAGAAAATAGCAATAGAGGCTAATAGACAAGGAGGATTATTCATGTACATTAGGAAGACGAAACATTACGTTATTGCATTGTTGGCAATATTTTTGATTTTTGGTAACTCGTTAAATATTCTTGCCGCAGAGGAAAATGAAGCTGTTTTTACTAACGATAATCAAACAAGTACCTATCCTGTCTTAGAAAAATTACTTGACAGCGTTTTCTCATCAAATAGTTTAACCTCCGCCACTTTACGAATAAGGGATCAAAATAATATGGACATCACTCAGGCTTGGCAACATCATATACAGGACTTATATGAACAATCCAAGTTTGAATGTATTATTGAAATTATTAAAACTCAACAACTTAAACTTAGTACTGAAAAGAAAGAAATAGTTGATATAGAATTAAACGGTTCTGTTCAAAAGCAGAAAATAACTCAGGAATTCTACGAAATTGCAACCTCTGACTCATATACTAAAGAATGGATAGTTAAATTAACTGGCTATATTACATATAGTTTGTTTTCGCAGGAAATTTTATCCGCAACTAATCCCACTTTATCTCTTATCTATGCGCCTTTTGGTGCTGCGTGGTCGGCATGGATGAATAACGTCAGCACTGGGCATACTATTCGCTCTTCCAGTGTCCTATTTTGGGGCAGATATACTATGATGGGAAGTATGCAAATTCACCCTTTCCTTCCTCTCGTAGATTATAATTTCGGAACTTTTACTGAATCGATGATTGGATATCCAGATTTTTAACTAATAATTACGGACGGCATGGTTTTATGGCTAAACAGACAAAATTTTAAGGTGGAAGGTGGAATTACATGACTGACACGAATAAGGCAATGAATAGAAAAATGCGATATATTTTGCTCACCCTTTCTGTTGTGATTGTATTGGCTCTAGCTAGCTATATTGTTGACTCAATACAAACAAAGAGGGCTTCTCAAGATATGATGGAAAATCTTATGATGACAATAGCAGCAGACCCTAGTGCAGCAACGATTAAAGACAAAAATGAGAAAGATATAACTAATGAATTTTTGGATTCTCATCTTGAAAGTATGATGTCAGGTAATTATTCTCAAGCCATTAAGGAAATTCGAGATAACCATTATAGTGCTGCCGTTATGGAAACACCCAGAAATGTTCAATTCTTTCAAAAACCTTAAAGCGGTTAGACAAAAATTTGCACCCCCCTCGGAAAGTTTTGAACCCCCCCTCGGAGGAATTTGCACCCACCTAGGAGGAATTTGCACCCCCCTGAGAGAAAATTGCATCCCCCTCTAGCTTATCGTGCGATTGTATCTGTTTTGTCGTAGGATTACATAAAAGGACTCCGCTACCGATTGTATCCGTAACGGAGTCCTTTTATGGCAAAGGCTGATAATTTTGATACGATGAAACTTTTTGCTGACAATCGAAAGCGCGGGTTTAGGTTTCGTTAGCACGAGTATAAATCGTTAGCGAGGGTGCACACCTTTCGTTAGCGAGGGTATGGTGAAGCAACTAGCTATTGATACAATGCACCGCCTTGCACCGGACGGTGCATTACACCATCTGAAATCATTAAAATTAAAACCCCTCTTGGCTAATCGTTAAAAAGACGTCGTTGGAATACAGTCACCGTCCATCACACGGATGAGGCCACAGTCGGTAACGAGACTGAGCAAAAACACAGTAAGCCAAATAACGGATTTTAGCTAATCCCATTTCCAGTATAGGCATAACATTTCAGATTATTTCCGTCGGCCTTGAAAGTGACAAGTACGCTTACTCCGTTATCTGCATACCA
>JAQWBU010000085.1 GCA_028706195.1 Eubacteriales bacterium | reverse complement strand
TTTTTGCGATAAGCGAGATTGTTTTTGTAGAGTTGGAGGAAAAGCCATTGATTCCAGCGATAATATTCGGGCTCGCAAGTGGCCAGCTCGGCATCCCAGTTGAACAGTCCGCCAATTTCCCTCAGTTGCTCCCGCATGGTCTCGATGTTCTGACGGGTGCTATCCTGTGGATGAATTCCGGTGGCGATGGCGTAGTTTTCTGCAGGCAGGCCAAAGGCATCAAAACCCATAGGCTGAAATATTTCGTAACCCTGCATTTTTTTCATACGTGCGAAGGAATCCGACAAGGAATAATTGTACCAATGACCGACATGCAATTTGGCAGCGGAAGGATAGGAAAACATCTCCAGGACATAATATTTGTCCGCGATACGTTTTTCATCAAAGGCAGCTAAATTACTGTCATCCCATATTTTTTGCCATTTACGGTCAATTTCCTTGGAGTAGGACATAGTGTTTCCTCATTTCGTGTTTTTTATAATTAAATAATAATATTTGAGCTTAGAATTTTACGCCAGTGTTCAGGATAGCACAAGCAAGTAGCGTAAGAGTGCCAGAATGATCAGGCTGAGGGGGAAAAGGGCGTAACGCAGCAGTCGCGCTTTCGCAGTGTTTTTTGCTGAAGCTCGTGGCAGCAGAACTGCCGGCACGAAGACTAATAGTGAGAAGAAGTAGCTTGTCGTTGCAGTCTGGGGATTGAGGAATAACGCGATCAGGTAGTAGACAGTATTGAGCCCCAGCACAATTAAGAAGGCGCGCAGCAAATGTTTTTCGTGCTGAAAGATCGATCTGCGGATCAGCTTAATAAAGACTGACTGATTTACAAAATCACTCTCCACCTGCTCTTCCTCGAAAGGATCGATCAGGGCCAGATAGAAAGCGGCTATAAGCAGAATCCCATATAAGGAATAGCTGAAGTTCATTCTCCAGCCGGCATAGACAGTCAGGATCATGGTCGCGATCCCCAGTGCCAGACCTAACCAGGGGGGCAAGTTATAGCTTCCGGGTTGTACAGTAATGTTATAGGGACGGGAGTCAGCTAATTTACCTCCCTCGTTTGTCTCCAGACGCATAATCAACATATACGAACTGTTCAGGGCGAGAGTAAGACCGACAACGAAACCAAGAGCTGCAGCATAGGTAAAAACCACATTTCGCATGGCGAAGTTGATATCCAGATAACATTCAGCTAAGATCAGAATCAGCTCAACGCTGAATGCGGTTAAAGTCAGCCGCAGAAAGTATTTAAAGACATTCTGCGTGTAAGTCAGGCCGCGGGCCAAAAGCAGAGCGAAAATGGCGAATGCGACGATGCCCAGAATGTTGGCTACATACAAATAGGCTGCCGGCAGAAGTGAGGAAAGAAATATAGCCAGAAAATATATGAATGTAAATATGTGGCCTATGGCACGTAGCACTTTTTCCCCTCAATCATAACTTGTCTATCGTCTGGATAAGATTTAGAATGTTGTGGTATTCCTTGCTCTAAACTGCGATTTATTGTATCATGACACTGCTGGAATCTCAATTTAGAGTGGCATTCTGAAATTTCGTTTTTTTTTACAAATCCGCATGTGTTATAGTTTCAAAATGGAAATTTTAAACAGCAGCAAAAAGATAAGAGCATTGCGTCATCAGGAGCAGAAATGGGTCTTGGACTTAATATAGGTATCGATCTCGGCACAGCAACAGTATTAGTGTATGTAGAAGGCCGGGGCATAGTTTTGCGGGAACCCGCAGTAGTAGCAATTAATACAAAAACAGGAAGAGTATTGGCGATAGGCGAAGAAGCGAGCCTGATGCTGGGGCGCACCCCTGATATAGTACAAGCCATAAGACCTTTGCGGGACGGAGTTATCTCCGACTTCCGTATCACGGAACTTATGTTGAAAGAATTTATCGGACGCGTCAACACGGGATTTTTGGCACGATACTTTAAACCGACCATTGTGGTATGTGTTCCCAGCGTAATTACACCGGTGGAGCAGAAAGCAGTTGAAGACGCCTGTAGGCATGCCGGAGCCAAGGAAGTTTTCCTGATCAGAGAACCTGTGGCCGCGGCAATTGGAGCAGGTATCGATGTAACTCAGGCCAGCGGCAGTATGGTCATCGATATTGGCGGCGGCACAACTGATATCGCCGTGATTTCCATGTGCAGACCCGTAGTAGACGAATCAATAAAAGTTGCAGGCGATAAGTTTGATGAAGCTATTATCAAATATATCCGCCGCAAACATAACGTTTTAATTGGCGAGCAGACAGCTGAAGAATTGAAAATCAATATCGGCTGTGCGTATCCCCGCGAAGAGGAACTTTCCATGGAAGTAAGGGGGCGCAACCTGGTCACAGGTATGCCGGCAATATTAACGATAAGCTCCACAGATATGTTGGAGGCGTTGGAGGAACCTGTCAGTTCGATTTTTGAAGCTATACATTCAGTTTTGGAGAGTACTCCGCCAGAGTTGATGGCGGATGTATCTCAGCGCGGTATTGTTATGACCGGTGGCGGATCCCTGCTTTATGGTCTGGACCGCATGCTGGCAACGCGTGTAGGCATAGAAGTACTGGTCGCAGAGGATCCCGTGTCCTGTGTCGCTGTTGGTACCGGCCTGGCTCTAAATATTATGGATCGTTTCAGTGAGCTGGCTGACAGTTAGAAACTTGTTTTCTCAAATTATAAAAATGAATATTAGGAGCATTTATGTCCCAAATCAATTTCAAGGGTAAAACGAAGCAAGACCTTGTCACAATAGCGCACCTGTCTAATCTTTTGACACCGCGTGATACCAGCAGAATGACAAAACAACAATTAGTTGACTTCTTGACCACTGTTGCAGATGAAGCGGAAGTAGCTGAAATCAACAAAGCTTCAGAAAAGGTAAAAGAAGGAGATGCTGCAGCTAAAGCTCGCAGCAGCAGTGCGAAGAGCAATGCTGACGATAAGGAAGACAGTATAAAATCCGACGATCCCGAAACAGAAGCAGAAGAAAAAATACTGGAAACAGAGCAAGCTGCCGGGGTCCAAAAACCAGCGGAAGAAGAGGCAGTTAAAGAAAAGCCTAAACGCAGCCGCAAAACAAGCGCAAAAACCAGCTCTAGACGTAAGACTGAGACTAAGGAAGAATCTGAAGAGAGCAAAGCCGTCAATAGTCGCGAGTTGCTTCCTGCGGATCAGGAGCATACTGAGATAGTGGCGAAAAGCGAGAATGGCAGTGAAAGCAGTCCCGAAGCTGAGAAGGATTCAGCCAAAGATGAGAAGGAATTAGTGTCCGGGATTCTGGAAATCATGCCGGAGGGTTATGGCTTTTTACGTGTAGATAATTATTTACAAAGTAACTTCGATATTTACATATCACCTCAGTTCATCCGCAGATTTCATTTGCGGACAGGAGATCTGGTAAGGGGGCCTGCGCGCAATCAGCGCGATAGTGAGCGTTACAGAGCTCTTTCGTATATAGAGTCAGTTAACGATCTGCCTCCGGATCAGATGAAAAAACGACCTACTTTCGATCGTCTGACTCCGATTTATCCCAATGAACGTTTTAAACTCGAAACAGATCGCAATGAAGTATCGACTCGAATTATTGATTTAATTTCTCCTATTGGCAAAGGGCAACGTGGAATGATCGTTTCTCCGCCCAAAGCCGGTAAGACGATACTACTGCAAAAGATCGCCAATGCTATTGCACAAAACAATCCTGAAGTCAAACTGATGGTACTTCTTATAGATGAACGTCCTGAAGAAGTTACCGATATGCAGCGCTCGATTGAGGGCGAGGTGGCATATTCCACCTTTGACCGCACACCTGAAAATCATGTGAAAATTACGGAGTTGGTTTTGGAACGCGCTATGCGTCTGGTTGAGCTGGAGCATGATGTGGTTATTTTGCTTGACAGCATTACTCGTATGGGACGTGCCTACAACCTAACTATCAATCCTACCGGCCGCACACTTTCCGGAGGACTTGATCCCGGAGCTCTATATGGTCCGAAACGCTTTTTCGGAGCTGCCAGAAACATCGAGCACGGCGGCAGCCTGACTATTATTGCCACAGCTTTGATTGATACCGGCTCGCGCATGGATGAAGTCATCTTTGAAGAGTTTAAAGGGACTGGCAACATGGAAGTCATACTTGACCGTAAATTGGCGGACAAGCGAATCTTCCCGGCTATTGACATCGTTAAATCCAGTACGAGACGTGAAGAACTGCTCCTGTCTGAGCGTGAACTGGATGCTGTCTGGTCGCTGCGTAAAGCCTTTGGCCAGCTGGAAACTACTGCGGTAACAGAGACGATGATTAACCTCTTATTGAAGACGCGCGATAATGACCAATTCATTTCTTCAATCAATGTTTCCTTTAGTGACAGATCACTCTTTGAGGCAATGCGGGGAACATCTAAAGGAAATGGCAATAATTCCACTGGAAATAATAGAGCGTAGGATTACCACATTTATTACATTTGTTAACAATTCTACTTTTATTTGTTAAGCTTTGATTAACAGGCAAATTTTCTGTAGGCCGTTGTTGAGTACATCCAGCAGAAAGGAAGGCGTAAATGGCAATCTTTAAACGTGGAAAGAAGGTAGATTTTTTCGGGCTCTTATTGGATTTGTCTGAATACACGATTCAGGCAGCTAACTTTCTCGAAGAGATCTTGCTTGAATACGATCATGCAAGCTTACCGGAATCACTGGTTGAAATGCATGATATTGAACACACAGCCGACCTGATGCTGCATGATCTGAACCACAAGCTGGCCCGTGGGTATACCCGCCAGGTGAAAAAAGAGGATGTCAGTGATATTGCCTACCTTATTGATGAGGTGACTGACAAGACTGAAGATATCCTGATGCGTTTTGACATGTTCAATGTGCATAAATTGCGTAGTGAGGCAGTCGAATTTGCTAAACTGATTTCCCGCGGCAGTGTCACGCAGGCAAATATGATTAAAGAGTTCAGAAACTTTAAAACCTCTTTGCGCGTGAGGGAAAGTATTGTCGAGATCAATAATATTGAAGAGGAAGGTGATAGACTGTATGCGCGTTCTGTCAGGCGCCTTTACAGAGAAAGCAATGATCCCGTCGAGATCATTGCCTGGACTGAAATCTTCTATCGCTTTGAAAGATGCTGTGACAGTTTTGAAGATGTCGCTCAGCACGTCGAAAGTATTATCATAAAGAATACATAGATCGTCTAATGCACCGTCCGGTAAAATGCCGGATTAGAGTTTTGACAAAAACAAACGATACAGATAAGGGTATCGATTTGTTTTACATTTATTTTTGTAATATCATTCATATGTCGGGGGAGTCGCAACACGACTGAGAGGACTTTGAGTCGACCCTAGAACCTGATCCGGATAATGCCGGCGGAGGGAGTACTGTTCAGTGTATTTTCCAAAAAAAGAGCATTCTTATGGCGAGCTGCTTTTGCGTGTGCTTAAGCTGATTTTACCACCTGTGTTATTCGTTATTCTGCTGCTGCTCGTCTTGCAGGTTTTTGCTGACAGCGGTGTTTTGAAAAGCTTTGTTTTGCCGGCACCGACTACAGTATTTCACTCTCTGGGTACGGATATGGCTCTGTTCAGTCCACACTTAGTTCAGACATTAAAGGTCGCTGCACTAGGTTTTGCTCTCAGCGTTATTGTCGGTGTGCTTTTTGCCCTCCTGATGTATCGCTTCAAAGCCGTGTACCGCATTTTCTATCCTTTGGTGCTTGTTTCACAGACCATCCCGACAATGGTAATTACGCCGGTTATTGTCCTGATCTTCGGCTACAGTGATCTGCCGCGACTGTTCGTGGTGGTTTTGACCTGCTTTTTCCCGGTCACAATCAGTCTCTTCCGGGGCTTAAGTTCTGTTGACCGCGATCTCTTGCGTTTAATGCAGACCATGGGAGCAGGCAGCTGGGAAACTATGCGGCATGTCCTCTTGCCTGCCAGCATGCCGCAATTTTTCTCCGGCCTGAGAATTTCAGCTACCTACAGTGTGATGGCAGCAGTTTTGGCGGAATGGTCGGGCGGAGGTGACGGGCTGGGCATACTTATGCTGCGCAGTAAAAGATCCTTTCGTTTTGACCGGATGTTTGCTGCCGTGATACTGATAATCATCTTAAGTCTCGTGTTCTACGGGATAGTAGTTGTTCTGGAACGTCTGATGATGCCCTGGCAGAGGAGCCTGAAACAGAAAGATTGACAGCAGCGCATATATCGGTGCCAGTGATAAGCTCCCCATAAAGTTGACAGTTGAAATATCAAAAACAACTGAAGCTTTTAAAGGGGGAGCAATATGGCTAACAATAAGTATAGCAAAAAGGAGAAACTTGAAATTCTGGCA
>JAQWBU010000009.1 GCA_028706195.1 Eubacteriales bacterium | reverse complement strand
TCAAGAAGCATTTTGTTTTTGTTTGCCAGCATCCGCTCGCCGCGTCCGGCCGCCAGGATAATCGCATACGTAAGAACATCACTCATCTCATACATCCTGATTCTTTCCGGAAAAGAGAAGATCAAAAGCTTCCTGCACGGTGCTCACATAATAAAGCTTCACATCGCCATTTTGTGTGTTTTCGAAACGCTTCATGCGCTCGCGACCGGCAGCAGGCAGAACAAAGCTGTTCCAGCCTGCTTTCGTTCCGGCCTCCACGCGTTTCGCCATCTGACTTACAGCGCGCACTTCACCGGTAAGTCCTACTTCACCGAGGACGACAGCGTTTAAGTGTAGAGGTTCCTCACGGAACGTGGAGATAACTGCAGACATAATAGCCAGATCAGCTGCAGTTTCCGCAATGCGGATGCCTCCGGTCACATTAACATAGGTATCGAACTGTGACATATCGACACGCAGACTCTTCGCCATAACCGCAAGCAAGAGAGAAAGTCGCGAACGATCAATTCCCTGTGTCATTCTTGTAGGTGTGCCATAAGGGGAAGCTACAGTCAGTGCCTGAATTTCCAGTAATAAAGGACGAGTTCCCTCCATAGTGGAGGTTACAACTGAACCCGCTATATGTCTTGGCCGCCCGCTTGTGAGTAAAGCCGACGTCTCAGTGACCGATATCAGTCCCCGATCCGTCATCTCAAACACACCCAATTCATCCGTGGCTCCGAAACGGTTTTTAACCGCACGCAGGAGCCGAACTGATGTATCCTTTTCGCCTTCAAAGTAGAGGACGACATCCACCATATGCTCCAAAACCCTAGGTCCGGCTACTGTACCGTCTTTAGTAACATGTCCTGTCAGAATCAGTGTAATGTTCATTGCCTTCGCAATGCGCAGCAATCCCATTGTTGCTTCCCTGATCTGGCTAACCGATCCGGGTGCCGCTGCAAGATCACTGGAATACACAGTTTGAATGGAGTCAATCACGGCCAGCTGAGGACGCAATTCCGTCAGCACTTTCTCAATTGCGTCAAAGTCGGTCACCGTAAGTAAGCGAATTGCCTTATCCGCTAAACCCAGGCGATTCGCCCTGAGTCGAATTTGTTCTGCTGATTCCTCACCACTAATGTAAAGTGTAGTCTCCTCCGGAAAGCTTCCCAAAGCCTGTAATGCCAGAGTGGATTTTCCTATACCGGGATCTCCGCCCAGCAAAACCAGCGAGCCTCGTACAAATCCCTGCCCCAGTACCTGGTCCAGCTCATCGATGCCGGTACGAAGACGGCGCTGCACATCCGCTTCCATCTCATTCATAATTAGAGGTTTGGAATTTGACTCAGCCTCATCATACTGAACCCAGCTGCCTTGGGCTGCCTGTTTTTTCTTTTTGTCTTTCGTGTCAGGTACTTCAGCCATCGTATTCCAGGCACCGCAGTTTGTGCAGCGTCCCAGCCAACCACTGAAATCCTGACCACATTCTGTACACATATAAAGAGACTTTCTTGCCATAGTATTCACTCCTCTTGCCAGTATAGGACATTCGATCGATAAATGGTATAATTTTTCACAGTATTTCCTTAGACGATCAGTGCTTGAAACAGCCTCTAACTGCATATTTTACACCTCCTGCTGCTGATACGTTTTGAGAGTTTTGAAAGGACTTATCGTGACAGAAGACATTCGCTCCACTAATAGTGATTATTCATCTAATTTCATACATGAATTTGAGATTCCGCCTCTGACCATGAGTGAGGCTTTAGCTGCAATGGTTCAGGACAGGCCTGCTGAAAAAGCTCTTTCATACTATGGGCAGGACCTCAGCTATGCTGAATTGCAGTCCAGAATTGACATCTGTACACGCGCGCTGCTTGCCAGCGGCATCAGGGAAGGCGACGTTTTGGCCCTCTGTCTGCCCAACCTGCCGGCTGCAGTTATTGCATTTTACGCTGCCAATCGCTTGGGTTGTATCTGCAATATGATTCATCCGCTCTCACCTCCCCGTCTGGTTGCCAAGCATTTGGAAGCGACCAATAGTACGTTTCTCTTCATTGCTGATATAGCGGTCAATAAATTGAGACCCTTGTTAGAAGATTTGAAAGACTCGCAGCAGCTGAAAGATATTGTCGTTTGCGGCATGGCTGATGATGCTCCCTCCTGGAAACGTCCCTTCTTCAAAATCCAGTTGCGTAAAAGCAAACCTGAAAAAGATCTTCTGACAGGGACCATTTCCTGGCCAGAATTTTTGAAAAAAGGAGAGCCAAACAGAGCGATCCCGGCACGTAGCAAAGATCATAAGAGTGTTTGCGCTTATTTACATAGTGGCGGCACAACTTCTGAACCAAAAACCATCATGCTGAGTGACTACAATTTCAATGCTATCGCCTTTCAGGGCTTGCAGTTACTGGGCTATCCTTTGTCCGAGCCGCCCCCATATGGGAAGAGTATGATTACCGTACTGCCTCTTTTTCATGGTTTCGGCCTTTGCATCGGCATGCACACCTGCCTCATCAATGACATTAAAATATATCTCTTACCCAGATTCTCTGCTAAAGCTGTGGCTGATCTATTTAGGAAAAACAAGGCCAACTATATCTGCGGTGTTCCCACATTATATGAGGCTTTGCAAAAATCAGACGAAATGCAGAGCATTGATCTCTCCTGTCTGGAGGCTGCCTTCTGTGGAGGAGACTCTTTGACACCTGAGCTGAAGGAACGCTTTGACAGTTTTCTGGAAAAACATGCTTCCAAAGCGAAGTTAAGAGAGGGTTACGGTCTGACTGAGACCGTGACTGTCTGCTCAGTCATGCCGGGTAATCATGCTGAGAGAAATGGCATTGGCCTGCCCCTGGCAAATATCCGCATGAAAATTATTGATTCTGAAACGCGTGAAACTCTGCCTGCCAATCAAATCGGTGAGATCTGTGTCAGCGGTCCGACTACAATGCTGGGTTACCTCAATGATGAAGAAGCTACTGCTCTTGCCCTCGTCACGCATGATGACGGACGGGTCTGGGTGGAGACCGGAGATATCGGTTATCAGGATGAAGAAGGTTTTTTCCATTTCAAAGGACGACTCAAGCGCACACTTAAAGTTTCCGGCATTCCTGTTTTCCCCAAAGAAATTGAAGAATTAATCTCAACTCTGGAATCTGTACGCTATGTTGCCGCCATCGGTATTCCACACCCGTACAAGATGACTGTGGTTAAGGTATTCGTCGTAGCTCATGAAGGAAGCGATCTGGAACAATTGGAGAAAGATATCATCCGGATCTCAGAGGCTTCGCTCATTACTCATGCAGTGCCCCAGGAGATTGAATTCCGCGATCAGCTGCCGCAGACACTGGTCGGTAAGATTGATGTAAAGGTTCTGGAAGCGGAAGAAGCTGAGCGGAGAGCTCAAGCCGAGAATGAGAAATAGTGTTGTGCCATGCCTAAGTTGACTCACTATGATTATGTGATAGAATATCGAAGCGATTAATTTACGGAACAATCGCATTTCGGGCGATTAGCTCAGTTGGGAGAGCGCTGCGTTCGCATCGCAGAGGCCGAGAGTTCGAATCTCTTATCGTCCACCAGAAGAGGGCATCTTATAAGCGAGATGCCCTTTTCTTTTTTTTTGAAATTTGCTTGAGGTGAGACCGACACGGTGATTCGAAATCCATTACTTATCCGTACATTTTCGATACGATCCAAGTGGTCAGTCGTAAAGGCAATAGCTTATATAGTGTCAGAAGAATGCGATAGCTTGTTCCTACACCGTAAAGTGCTTTGGGGCGACGTTTTCCGGCATATCGATAAAGCTGACTTGCAACAAACTCAGGAGCATAGCCGTTGCGTTCATCTTCTTCCATTTTACTGATCGACCGTTCTTCACTTCGCTCATAGCAGGCCCAGGTCTCGGGATTTTTTTCACGTTTATCGGTGAAATCTGTTCGGCAATCCCCCGGCATCACGGCGATCGTCTTTATTTCATCAGATTTAAGTTCTGTGTTGAGAGCCAGAGCCAGCATGTTCAATGAAGCTTTGCTTGCGGAATAAAACGATTGATATGGAATCGAGATTTCCCCTGCAACGGAACTCGTCAGTACAATGCGAGGATATTTGCCTCTGCGCAGTAAAGGCAGACAGTTTTGAATAACCGACACTGCCGAGAAATAATTGACATCAAACTGCTTAATCATTTGACTCTTCTCAGTGCTTGCAACTGTGCCTGAAATGCCAAAACCTGCATTTGAAAATAAGACATCACAATGATCCCATTTGTCGGATATTTTTTGAAAAGCTGCTTTCAATTGATCTTCATCACAAATGTCGCAGGAAATCTGCCAGAGGTTTTCCGACTTCCTGTGTCCGGAAAAATCGCCCTGTGTGCGCGATAGTGTGATTACTTCTGCTCCGTCATCAAGCAAAATATTAACTAAGGCAGCGCCAATGCCCGAGCTTCCTCCTGTAACAATTGCGTGAGAAAATTTCAGCATACGATCTCCAATCAATATAAATATCAACCTTTGAGTTTAGTTTAGCAGAAGCCGACAAGAACGACTAAATCAGACTCATGTACTTCCGGAGCTATATTCTGAAAGTTCCCTGTCATGATAAAATGAAGAAGACAAAGAAAGGATCTAAATATGGTGAATTTTTTTAAATTGAATAGAAGCATCCGAACCCTATTTCTTTATATTGTCTTGTTGTCTACAGCTATTGCAGGCACTGCTTGTGCTCAGGAAGCGACTGCCGATCCCACTGCCATTCACATTTACACCAGGGATGCAGCTTCGGGTACTCGTGAGGGCTTCGAAACTGTAGTCGGTTTAAAGGGAGAACTCACTGACTTAGCCAGCGAAGTTGCTTCAAATGGCGAAATGGTAAATCGAGTTGGCAATGACCCAAGCGGGATAGGCTATGTTTCACTTGTTACTAATTTTGCAGAAAACAATTTGAAACCTTTAGTTTACAACGGTGTTGCCCCCACTATGGAAGCAGCAGTCTCCGGTGAATATACTCTGTCACGCCCTTTTTCTTATACTACTCGTGCTGCGGGAGACTATGACAGCGAAGAAAAGGAGCAACTCATTGAAGCATTTGTCACATTTTTGACCAAATCAACCGAAGGTCTTGAAGCTGTGCTTGACGCAGGTGGCATTGTTGATGTGAGTATGGGAATTCCCTGGGACGAACTCAAGTCCGATTATCCGATCGTTAATCAGGATAATCGTCATGTTGAAATAAGAAGCGGAGGTTCTACATCAGTTGAAAAAACTGTTCAATCAGCATTGGAAACCTTCCAGGTTCATGCAGGTTACGTTCAGTTCAGTATTGATCAAACCGGTTCAAGTGATGGTTGGTCTCGCGTTCTGGGTGATGAGAAAGACGGCCCCAATTCTAAAGACATCGGTTTTGCATCAAGATACTTTGGAGAGGATGAACCCACTAATAATGCAATCTCCTCTGGTGTGTTTTGTCAGGATGCAATAGCAGTAGTAGTGAATGTAAATAATAATTATATTGACGAAGCTTCCACCGAGCAGCTTTACGCAATCTTCAGCGGAACAATCACAAAGTGGAATGAGTTAAGAAACTAACTGATTTTACCTTAATTTTACAATGAATTGTCACTAATTAAATCTCTGTGATCGAAACTATTGTAGTAGTCACTCGTGATTACATCGATAATTTATGAATGATCTCAGAAAGGATTGAATATGACAAAATTATCCAAGGGTAAAAATCTACTAAGCAAAATTCTAATTTTCACTATGATTCTATCACTCGCAATCGTCAGCTTTGCCTGTGACACTAGTGAGGAACCAGAGCCTACTGATGCACCAACAGAAGCTCCGACCGAGGCACCGACCGAGCCCGCAGGCAGCGCTGAAATACACGTGTATTCCAGAGACTCAGCTTCAGGCACCAGAGAAGGCTTTGAAAGTGTCGTTGGTTTTGCAGACGAACTCACCGATCTGGCGAGCGAAGTAGCATCCAACGGTGAAATGGCCAATCAGGTCGGCAATGATGAAGCCGCCATCGGTTATGTTTCGCTTACTACAAATTTTGAAGAAAACAACCTGAAGCCACTTGCCTACAATGGCGTTGAACCTTCAGTTGAAGCAACTGTCAGTGGAGACTACACCCTGGCACGTCCCTTCGCTTATACAACCCGCGCATCAGGCGACTATGAAAGCGATGAAAAAGAACAAATAGTAGAAGCTCTTGTTGCCTTCTTAACACAGTCAACAGAAGGCTTAGAAGCAGTATTTGATGCCGGCGGCATTGTCGAAGTAAGTTCAGGAACACCCTGGGAAGAACTTAAAGATGATTACGCGATCGTTGATCAGGACAACAGTCATTTAGAGATTACCACCGGTGGTTCTACTTCAGTTGAAAAGGCAGTTCTAGCAGCTTTGGAATCATTCCAGGTTCACGCTGGTAACGTTCAGTTCACGATGGACCAAACCGGTTCAGGTGACGGTTGGGCACGCGTTCTTGGTGATGAAAAAGATGGCCCCAATGGAAAGGACATCGGCTTCGCCTCCAGAAACTTTAAAGATAAAGAGCCTACTGAAGACGCACTGGCATCGGGAGTATTTTGTCAGGATGCTATCGTAGTCGTCGTCCACGCAGCAAACAGCTATGTGGATGATGTCAGCAAAGATGATTTGTATGCCATCTTCACCAACGCAACAACTGATTGGGCCGAAGTAGCAAAATAATAAACCACATCTGATAAGTTCACTTACGCTAAACTGCTTATCAAAGATTACTTTGATAAGCAGTTTTATCGCTGAAACACTATATATTCTCTTCATAAGAACAAACATTTGGACTATACTTATTTCAAGATAAATAAGATCTTCTCACTTCAATTGAGATATAGATAGGGAATGTACATGAAAGGACGCAGATATCTCTCAGACCGTATCTTTCGAGGCATCTTTTTATTTGCTGCTTTGTTTGCAGCCGCAATGATCGTACTCCTCCTCGTTTTTGTGACCGTTCGGGGAATTCAGCCTTTCTTACCATCATATCCGGAACGGCAGAGTATTCTTCCCTTCTTGACCGGAATGAGATGGCGCGCTGATCAGGGAGTCTATGGTGTAGGCTTTATAATTATCAACACTTTAGTCGGATCAATTCTGGGAGGTCTTCTGGCATTACCTCTGGCCGTACTCTCAGCCATTGTCATCGGCAGAATCGCCCCTCCTAAAATAAGTCAGGCACTTACTACAGTTGTGGAAACACTGGCAGCTATTCCCTCAGTCGTCTATGGTGTATTCGCTGCAGGCAAAATTACAGCATTAGTTGATGATATTGCTTCTACCTTTGGCATATCAACTTATGGCGGCAGTTCGCAGCTGGCAGTTATTCTTCTTTTAGCCATAATGACCTATCCCACTATGACATCCTTAACTATTTCCGGTATCAAAGCAGTGCCTCTGACTCTGGACAGCGCATCTTTGGCCTTGGGCGCTACTAAGATGGAAACATATTTCAAGGTAGTCATACCGGGAGCGCGATCTTCTATTTTTGCTGGTTTCTCACTTGGCTTAGGAAGAGCTTTCGGAGAGGCAACGGCTGTCTCCATGGTAGCAGGCAATGCTCTGATAGGACCAACTACTTCCCTCTTTGAACGTACCAGAACTTTAACTTCAACCATTCTGGCAGGCTTACATGAAACTGTCGGCCTTGACTATGATATTCGTTTTTCTGTCGGCGTAGTTCTGATGATCATCATATTAGTAACGAACGCGATGATCTTCGGAGTCAAACGGCATTTTGATAAGAAGGCTGAAGGTAAGTAATGACAAATTCCAGGAAGTTTAAAAATTTTCTTCGCAGTGGATCAACGTTGTTGGCTACCCTTCTTGTAGTATTCGTCTTGGTATCAGTCATTGCGTATATTTTCTCCAATGGTTGGGGTACTCTCGATGCATCCATGTTCAGCGGTGACTACTACGCTACAAATATTCTTGCAAGGACGGACGAATCAATAGAAGCATTAGAAGCAGGCTCTTTTGACAGACCGGCGGCACTTGATGCAGATATTCCTTTTTCTTCAAATTATGGTTTTGCCATTAGAGATGAAGTCAACAGAGAGAACAATAAAGTACAGAGTCTGGTCTATGTGGATCCCAACTCACCCCTGGCACACAATATGGTGATTGCGACAGCAGGCAACAAGCAAGGTAAGAAAGCGCCGTTTGAAGTCGGCACAACACTTTTGGTTGTAGATGCGTTGGATCTGGAAGGCAACAGAACATCTCACGGGCAGCGCAAAGGAGAATCCGCAGAAGAGCTGGTAGCCGCACTCGACGAAACAATTGCCATCACAGGTTACCAATCACAAATCCCCGGTGGCGGAATACGAGGTCCGATTATTTCCACCTTGATATTGATTGGCATGTCCATGTTATTTTCGATGCCCATTGCCCTGTCAGCTGCGATTTATCTGCAAAGGCTGGCCAAAGATAATAGGTTCACACGTGCAATCAGAACATCAATCAACCTGCTGGCTGGAGTGCCCAGTATCATCTTCGGCATGATGGGAATAACGGTTATCTTCCCTATCGTTCAAGCTCTGGGTGTGGATGGTCTTTCTCTTCTTCTGGGATCCCTGACCATGTCCATTATGCTGCTGCCGATTCTGATAAGACAGTCGGAAGAGGCACTGGCATCAGTGCCGCCTTCATATACGATGGCAAGTCTCGCTTTGGGAGCTACTGAGACTCAGACCTTGTTTAAAGTGGTTTTGCCGGCGGCTCTTCCAGGGATTTTGTCAGCCTTTTTGTTAGGAATAAGTCGCGTCATCGGTGAGTCAGCTGCTTTGATTTTTACGATAGGCACTGCCGTGAACGAAGCTCCAAGTCTCACCGGCAGCGGTTCTACGCTGGCCGTGTTGATCTGGAACCTGATGGGCGGTGAAACACCAAACTTCCGCCTCGCATCTGCAGTCTCCCTGGTGATACTCGCTATCGTCTTAATTTTGAATATTACTGTCAAAATAATTGTCGGCTTTACGAGAAAAGAAGAAACGAAGAAGGTTTTCTAAAATGAAATTTATGAATAGATTGAAACAAAACAAAGATATTTCCACTGACTCCGATATAATAAGCGCGCAGTCGGCTCTTGTTGACAACCCTGATGGAGTTGCCTTCGATATCAGAGACCTTAATTTATATTATGATGATTTTCAGGCTTTGAAAGATATCAATATGGAGATTAAGGACAGAAGCGTCACGGCCTTTATCGGACCTTCAGGTTGCGGCAAATCAACTTTGCTGCGCTGTCTTAACCGGATGAATGATTTAATCGAAAGCAGTCGTGTGGAAGGCGAGATTATTCACAAGGGCCAGAACATCAACAGTCCGGACACGGATGTTGTTAAACTACGTACGGAAATAGGTATGGTATTTCAGCAACCTAATCCCTTCCCTAAGAGTATTTTCGACAATGCCGCTTATGGTCTTGTCTGTCAGGGACATAAGAACAAATCTTTCCTGCGTGAGGCTGTGGAAGAAGCGCTGATAAAAGCGGCCCTCTGGGATGAAGTAAAAGACCATCTGAAACGCAATGCCGACAGTCTCTCAGGTGGTCAACAACAAAGGCTCTGCATTGCTCGAGCCATAGCTCTTAACCCTGAAATAATACTCATGGATGAGCCGACTTCCGCTCTCGACCCGATAGCTACCTCTCGTATTGAGGATTTAATAACTCAATTAAAACAAGAATACACCATTGTCATCGTTACTCACTCGATGAGCCAGGCTGCCCGCGTCAGCGACGAAACGGCGTTTTTCCTCTTAGGGGATTTAATTGAGTTTGACACGACAGATAATATTTTCCAAAATCCGAGAGATTCGCGTACAGAAGATTATATCAGTGGAAAATTTGGTTGATTAATTTTGTGCTTAGAAAGGCATATTTATGACAAGTTATCGCAAAGAATATCAGGAAGAGATGAAGCATATCCACAACGAGATCATCCGCATGGGGTATTTAGTTGAAGAGGCATTTCAGAAGAGTGTGACCGCGCTCTTTGAAGATGATCTCACCCTGGCTGCAGAAGTAAAATCAGGTGATGATGCCATTGATAAATTAGAGCGCTCTATTACGCAGGCATGTATCAGTATAATCGCCCGTCAAAAACCTGTGGCGAGTGATTTGCGCGACATTGCAGCAAATATGAAACTGGTAACCGACCTGGAACGTATTGCGGACCATGCAGAGGATATCTCTGACAGCGTCTTCAAAATGCATGACAAACGCGGTAATCTGGTAATTCCTCAAGATCTCTACGTCATGAGCGATTTGGTTAAAAGTATGATCAACGGCGCGCTTGACGCTTATGTCAGCCGCGACCATGATCTTTCTTACAAGATTATTCGCCTGGATGATAAAAGTGATATGTTGGCTGAAAAACTGATTTCCGATATCAGCAAGCAAATGCAATACTACCCCGAGGAAGAGTTGTCAGTCCTCATCAATCTTATTATGATCACAAGTCACTTGGAACGTGCTGCCGATCACGCTCAAAATGTAGCAGAGTGGATTGTCTACTATATCGATGGTAAATATGCTTATGAACTGGGTGACGAAACCTATGGCGCTTCTGGCAATTGAGGATTAGGGAATGAATGAAGAGAACACTTCCCATCTGATTTATCTGGTGGAGGACGACAACTCCATCCGTGAATTACTGGTTTATAACCTGAAGAACGAAGGCTATGAAGTAAAGGCATTTGCTTCCGGGCGGCCTATGTTTTCCGACCTCTTTAGTCTGGATCGGGACGCTTTTGTCAATCTCTTCATACTTGATATTTTACTTCCTGATATGAACGGGTATGAAATACTGGAGCGTCTTACAACAAATCAGCGCTTCGATTTAAGTTCTTTTCTCATGCTGACTGCCCTCTCTTCTGAAAAGAATAAGGTTGATGGTTTCAGCAAAGGAGCAGATGACTATCTGACCAAACCCTTCGGAATGAAGGAATTTCTAGCCCGGGTGCGAGCTTTGATTTCCCGTAGTGATCAACGACTGGTTTTGTTGGGCAAACGCCAGGCAGAGGAACCTGAACAGGAATTAAATCTTATAAGGTATGGTCAGATTATCCTTGATCATGATTCCAGGCGTGTTCATATAGAAGAAGAAGAAGTGTTTCTCACCAAGCTGGAATTCGATCTGCTCCATTTTCTGATGCAGCATCCGAGTCACGTCATGACACGGGATAAACTTTTGGAACATGTCTGGGGTTTTGACTACGAAGGTGAAACACGTACAGTAGATGTGCATGTGCGAAACCTGCGCCGTAAACTGGAGGAAGCAGGATTGAAGGACGAGCTCATTGAAACCGTGCGCGGAGTAGGCTACCGTATGAAGGGGCTTGACTAAGATGCGTCGACGCTCTCTCATGATATTTTCAGTTATTCTTCTGCTGGTAGCGCTGGGCCTCGGCAACTATATTGCCATCAGAGAAGCTCGAAATCTAAGTACTCAGGCGACTATGAATTATGTACGCGCTACAGCTAATTGGCTGAAAACCGAGTTTGACGGCGGTAAGGACTGGGCTGAGATAATAGATGAAGCTTCAAATTTTTACTCAAATTTCGATATTCCTTTAAGTGTCAGTATATTAAGAAATGATGGCTCCGTGTTATATGAAAGCGGAGTAGATTCCAGAACCTCTAATTACAGATATCTTGATCCGGAAATTCAAGCTGTGATGCGTGATGGCGGTGAAGCCAGAGATATAAGGCATTTCAACTATTTGGGTCAAGAGATGCTGTTTCTGGCCAGTAGTTTTGATCCATATATCGTCAGAGTCGCAATTCCCCTCGCCTCAGAAAGCAGCAGCCTTAATATAGTGACATTAAACGTGATTGTTATCTCACTCATAGTCGTGGTGATTTATATACTGGCTTTTTCCTACTTTTTCAAAGGTGTTCGCGCGCCGCTGGTAGAATTCAGAGATAAAGTTGTGCTCCTGCAGAAAGGAGACTATTCCTCCCGCACTGAATCCACAAATACGCCCTACGATCAAATTAATCAGCTCGCCATAGTTTACAACGAAACTGCTGAAGTTCTGGAAGAACAACACATCAAACTCCTGGACAGCGAGAAATTTCTTAACGTGCTGATTAACAGCCTCAGCGAACCTTTGGTAGTTTGCAACAGACAGGGAGATGTTACATTTATCAACGTTGCAGCTATGGATGTATTTCAACGTTTCATTGACCCCAGTGAACGTAATTATCCTCTATACTTTCTAATCCATAGCGAGGATGTCGCTAGCGAAATTCTGGAAGTATTGAAAGGCGGGCGTCCTGAAAAATTGGACCGCAAGCTGAACACAGCTGACGGAATCAGAGATTTCTCCGTGATCATCTCGCCATTCAGGGGTGATCAGGTTGTTATTGTATTTCACGATCGTACAGCGGAAGCGCGGGCAGAACAGTTCCGCTCAGATTTTGTTGCCAATGTAACTCATGAGTTGCGCACTCCCCTCACCTCTATCAGAGGATTCATCGATACAATAATTGAAAATCCTGACATGGATAGCAAACAAAGACTTCGCTTTCTCGAGCTGATGAATGTTGAAGCCATGCGTCTGGAACGCCTGATCAGAGATCTCCTTGCGCTGTCTGATATTGAACAGGACGATTCATTAGACCAGCTCCAGGCCTTTAGTCTTGATGACTTGATTCAGGAAGTCATTCTGCAATTCGAAAGTGCAGCTGCTGATAATAACATCAGTCTGAACTTCAGGTCTGGAACAAACACTACAATCATAGCTGAGCGTGATCGAATCAAACAACTCCTCATCAACTTAGTGGACAACGCCATCACCTATAATCACGCAGGTGGTTTCGTCAATATCTCATACGAAATAGATGAAGACAGGCGTACAGTCTGCCGCGACTCTGATAAGAAGACCTTAAAGTTAATAGTATCCGACAATGGCATCGGTATAAAGATTGACGACCAGAAGCGAATTTTTGAACGTTTCTTCCGCGTAGATAAAAGCAGATCTTCTTCTGCCGAGAGTACCGGTTTGGGACTGTCTATTGTCAAACATATCGTGCGTCAGTATGACGGTGAAATTGAACTTGACAGCACTTGGGGGCAAGGCTCAACTTTTATTGTCACTTTGTTTGTCGAAGCTGATCAGGTTTAATCTGATAAACTGATTCTAAATATTTATATAAGTGAGGACAAAGATCTATGAACAATATCAGCTACAGATTGGCTACTAAAGATGATCTGGAACAGGTACATGAGCTGCAAAAGCGCTATCATGTCAGCACCATCTCCGATGAAGACAGACCCGATGGATTTGTGACAACGCTTTTTACCACTGAACAGTTTGAGCGTCTGATCGACGATGAAGCGGGTCTTTCAGTTGCTGTAGATGGTGACAAGGTTATCGGCTACGCAATGGCAGCTTCGTGGGATTACTGGTCTGAGTGGCCTCTATTTGCTCATATGATTAAAGACTTGCCTAATACCGAATATCTCGGCAGAACCATGTCAACTGAGAATTCTTATCAGTATGGCCCGGTATGTGTTGACAAGGATTACCGCGGTACGGGAGTTTTTGCGCATTTGTTCGACTTCTCACGTAAAACCATGCAGGAGCGCTATCCGGTACTGCTTACTTTCGTCAATCAGGCCAATCCCCGCTCCATTGCTGCCCACCGCAAGCTCAGGCTGGATTTGGTTAAAGAGTTTCAATTCAACAACAATGATTATTTTGAATTAGGCTTTGATACTGCCAAATCAGTTTTTGATTAATGCTTCCCCACAAAGCATGACGACAGCTTCATCATGCTAAACTAAGAGCATGCCAATCGAAGTTTACCTAACTCTTATACTGCTGGCAGCAGTCTTTCTCTTTTACGGATTTAAGATTGCTCCGTGGCGTTTGCGTGTGAAAAAATATGAACTTGAATTTGATAAGACTTTGGGAAGCTTTGCAGGAAAGCGCATTGTGTTTTTCAGTGATATTCATGTTGGTCCAAACTTCACTTGCGAACATTTAAGCAAACTGTGTCAATTGATTATTGCGCAGGAACCTCAGCTGATCCTTTTCGGCGGTGATCTGCTGGAAGAGAAAACCGACATAACTGACGACATCCTCAGGACTGAAATTACAAATGAACTTAAGCTCCTCAGTGACTATTGTCCCTGCTACGCAGTCATGGGTAATCACGACACTGAGACAGTGCAAAATCGTTTATATACTACTGCAGTTCTGGAAGCTTCGGAATTCACGATTTTAAAAAACAGTTGGGCTGAAATTAACGATTTAGCTCTCTTTGGTCTCAAAAATGCAACACACGACTTTCCCGCTTTTATTGAAAGAGACGATTTAAGTCATGAAAGCTTCAAACTCGTTCTCTGCCACGAACCGGACTTTGTCGGCAAATTCAAACCGGCTGAGGCTAATACTCTCTACCTTTCAGGGCATTCACACGGTGGTCAGGTAACCTTTTTCGGTATACCTTTGATTCTCCCCTATCTCGCCAGACGACATATCCGTGGTTGTCACCACTTAACTGAAAACAGCCAGCTGCTGATCAGCAATGGGGTCGGTACCGTCCACATTCATGCGCGCTTCTGCGCCAGACCGGACATTATAGTCCTGGATTTTCCGAAAAATCCTTAGTTCAGTCTCGTGAGTAGCTTTATTTCATGATGCCGAGGCAATCATGTATACTGTACTCTGAAATTTTTATATATCGTGGAGGGAAATAAATGGATCAAGAAGTAATACGTGCATTAACTATCGCAGGTTCGGACGCAAGCGGCGGCGCCGGTATGGCGGCAGATCTTACAACTTTCGGAGAATATGGTCTCTATGGCCAAGTTGCGCTGACTACTGTGGTAACAATGGATAAAGAAACCTGGGGTCATCATGTTACGAGTCTGGCCACTTCACTTGTTGAAGCACAGTTCGAGACAATCGCCGCAGGAACTAAACCGATTACAGCCGTAAAGACCGGAATGCTGGGAACCTGTGATATCGTCGAACAGGTAGCCAGATTTCTAAGGGAAAACGACTTTAAATATATAGTGATCGATCCTGTTTTGGCATGCAAGGGCACAGATGAAGTTCTTAATCCTGAAACCGCAGACAGCATTCGCGAACTCTTGCTCCCTATTGCGACCGTCGCAACTCCCAATCTTTTGGAAGCTGGAGTTATGTCGGGCCTGGGCACACCGACATCTCTTAACGAGATGAAAGAGGCCGCAAAAGCAATTCACGCTCTGGGCACAAAGTATGTAGTAGTCAAAGGCGGGAAAGCAGTTGAGGCAGAGACAGCCATCGACATTTTATATGACGGTGAGGATTTCACAGTTTTCTCTAATCTGATGATTGAACCTGCGCATACTCACGGCGCAGGCTGTACCTTCTCCGCTGCGATCACCGCAGGACTGGCCTTGGATTTAGATATCCACCAGGCTGTGAAGAAGGCAAAAGATTATGTGACTGCTGCCATTGAAAAGGGTTTCCAGTACAACGACTTTGTCGGGCCGCTCTTCCGACCGGCATATCGCCTGGATAAGCAAGGGCGCTTTTAAACATCAAGCAAGAGGAAAGATAGATTTCAAGCGGTCTCCAGCAGACCGCTTTTTTGTTATGATAATAATCAGATACTTATAAATTTCGCAGGAGTCTTAATGCTGCAAGTTAGAAATCTGACAATCACCCAATCACGGGATTTACGCACCTTGGTTGATAATTTGAGTTTTCACCTCAACGCAGGTGATAAAACGGCTGTTATCGGTGCTGAAGGAAATGGTAAATCCAGTCTTTTGCGTCTGTTGCACAATCCTGAGCTGTCAGTGCCTCATCTTTCCTGGAGCGGAGAAATCAATAAAGGCGGAAGGTGCAGTGCCTTGCTTGAGCAGGAAACACCTGCGGAGATAGCAGCAAAAAATCCCTGGTCTCTTTTCGCAGACTATGTAGCTGATCCCGAACTTTATGGATTGGCATCTGAATTATCTTTGGAAACAGACTTTCTCTTTTCCGAGCGTGAGCTAGGGACATTCTCAGGAGGCGAGTTACTTAAATTACGCCTACTTCATGTTTTGATGAAAAAACCGGATATCCTCCTTTTGGATGAGCCCGCTAACGATCTCGACCTTCCCTCCCTGCTCTGGCTAGAAAACTTCATTTTATCTAGCGATAGAGCTCTTCTTTACATTTCGCACGACGAGAAACTGCTTTCTAAAACTGCTAAATCCATCATCCATCTGGAACAGATCTGGCGGCGCACAGAAGCCCGCAGCACTTTCAGCAAGCTTGGTTTTGATGCTTACCGCGAACAATTATACGCTTCAGTGGAGAAACAGAATCAAATGGCTGCCAAAGAAGAGCAGAATCATGAAAAAAGAATGAAAAATTATCAGAAAATTCGAGATCGTGTTGAACATGAGCTGAACAGCATTTCTCGGGGTGATCCTGCGGGAGGAAGATTGCTCAAGAAAAAGATGCAATCCGTGCAATCTACAGGCAGACGTTTTGAGCGCGAATATGAAGCGAGAACAAAACGTACGGATATGGAAGTGGAAATCGATTTTTTCGTATCTGATCTGTCAGATTTACCCTCCAACAAAGAAGTAATTGTTTTTGAATGTCCACAATTAAAAGTAGCTGATCGTGTACTGGCGGAGAATCTGAAACTGACTGTTAAAGGACCGGAACACATCGCGATTACAGGGCCAAATGGCAGTGGCAAAACCACCTTGCTCCTGGCTATTCTTGAACAACTGAAAGATAGGACGGACCTTAACGTTTATTATCTGCCTCAGGATTATTCAGCAATAGATTTCCACTCAGGCTCAAGCGTAGACTTTCTTTCCCCTTCCGGGAAAAAGGATGATGCTCAAGAGGCAGCGGATCTCCTGGGAAGCATGCATTTCACGCGCGAGGAGATGTTGCGGCATCCAAAAGAACTTTCCGGCGGACAAAAGACGAAGTTATTGTATGCAAAGTTGCGCTTAAATCAACCCAATGTTCTGATTCTGGACGAACCCACCCGACATCTGTCGCCACTTAGCGGGCCTGCCAGCCGCCAGGCTTTACGAACTTTTGGCGGAGCGATTATCAACATCTCACATGACAGACTTTATCTTAAAGAAGTCTGTGATCGCGTATTGCGGCTTACTCCGCAGGGTTTAATTGAGGAAGATCCGGCATTGTACAATTAAGCTTCCTGTCAAAAACCGCTTTTCCTCTCAAACCAAAGCACAAGCCGATGGGGCACAATACGCGAAATCACGCGCAGTAATTTTGCAGGCAGACTGCAGACAGACATGTCTTTACCCTGATCAGACCGCTTCAAAGCCTTAGCAACAACGCGCTTTACGTCCTCTATTCCAATTCTTTTTATGGGATTACTACCAATGACCATCCCATTAGCCTCGAAAAATTCCGTTTCCATCGGGTTTGGACAGACAGCCGTGACAGTAATCTTCCTGTCTTTCAGTTCCTGATGTAGAGCCCGCGAAAAACTTATGACATAGGCCTTGCTGGCAGCATAAACTGCCGCATTGTATTGAGGCATAAAACCCGCGACTGAAGCCATATTAATGATGCGGCCGCCATTTTCCATATAAGGCAGACAAAGGGAAGTTATCGAGGTTAAAGCCTGGCAGTTCACCTCTACCATACGTTCATTACAATCAAGATCACAAAATGCTTCAAACTTACCGAAGCCTGCTGAATTGATCAGAGTGTGGATTTGGACTCCACTTGCGATGATTTCATCCTGTAGCAGCTTGCGCCATTTTTCATCTGTGATGTCCCCTGCCAGCACGCGTGCAGGTTTGGCAAGCAGTCCGGTAAGTTCTCTCAAACGCTCTTCACGTCTGGCGCAAAGCCATATTTCATCCAAACGCTCGTCTGAATCCAACATGAGAGCAAATTGCCAGCCTATTCCGGACGACGCTCCGGTTATCACAGCTATTCTGGGTTTAGCACTGGAAGATAGATTTGATATCATGATTCACCTCTTTACTCTCCGACGCCAGCTGGATAGATACATAGCATTGTAACAAATTGGCGCATGCTTTTCTTAGATCACTTGTGCGCAAAAAAAAACAAACCTTTGTGTTTGTTTTTATTTCTTGCATTAGTTTTGAATAAAAAGATCAGGATACTGCAGAGCCTAAATCAGATCGTCAAAATGTACTTCCTGCATGCAATCATCAAAAAGAGTCTGCAATTTATAATAAGCTTGATTGACCTTGCAGTCAGCAGTCGCGTCGCGATTACAATAGCCGTCGGGTTCCAGGCATTTGCTAATAAGAGTCGTGGTTTCCATAGCATTGATCACTTCATACAAGCTGATTTCGTTAGCAGGCTTCGCCAGACAAGAGCCGCCCTTAGCGCCCCTTTTCACTGAGACTATCCCTGCTTCTCTTAATTTCTGAATAATTGAAGGCAAATAGTTGCCGGGAATCTTCATTTCTTCCGCAATTTTTGTTGTTGATTGGACTTGATCAGATTTCGCAAGGTGGAGCACGGCACGGATTGCATAATCAGTAGTAATATTTAGTTGCATTAGCAACCTCCAAATTATTATAATCGTTTGACATTCACACTGAGTTAAAACTATATATTATAGCAAATAGGGATACTGCCTGAATTTGTTCTATGTGTATTTTGCCAACGAATTAAGCTTAAGTTAAGAAATTTAAATTGTCAAATGTGAAATCTGCAGTCATATTTTGCTGTGAGCAGCGAAATATGACTACAGAAATAAGAAATTACTACTAGTCTTCAAGATTTTTCGGACCAAAACTGTGCGGTAGTAAGCTGGCAAGGTCATTCTCATCGTAATCACTTGGGGAACGGGCCACGTACACGCGCAGGCTGCCATCAGTAAACTCATTAAGAAATTGGCGACAGATGCCACAAGGATAGGATAAGCCCCGGTCCCCCTCATCTGTATCATCTTTCCAGCCAACAACCGCTATTGCTGTGAACTCCTGAGATCCCGAGGCTAAAGCCTGCATCCCTGCGCCGCGTTCTGCGCAGATACCGGCTCCATAGGCGGCATTTTCCACGTTGCAACCTGAGAACACTCTCCCGTCAGAACAGAGTATAGCAGCTCCGACTTTAAACTCTGAATAGGGAGCGTAAGCTTTATCCCGTACACTCATAGCTGTACGAATCAGTGTTTGAACTTCAGTTTCATCCAGTGTGTTATTTCTGCTCTTGAAGTCTGACATATTTCTCTCCTATTAATAGCGGAAACGAGCAGCAATTCTCTTTTCCATTTCCTTGACTGATGTCGGAACCATGACAACATTGCCGCCCATCTGAAAACAGTCGCGAACCAGATGGTCGTATTCTTCTCTTTCTTCATCATGATAATCAGAGCGAATGTATAATGTCTCTATCTTACATTCTTCAGCCGCCTTCTTTATATCATCCAAACGAGTGGAAGCTTTTCCGTCAGCTAAACCTTTAGCCAGGCTATCCATACCTTGCTGGATCTTTTCATCTCTAAGATGTTCAAATATAGCAAGCACAGCATTTCTCAGACTTTCTGAGTCAAAATCATGAAGTGGTTTACCCAGATCTTCATTAAGATATAGTTCGTTTGAGGCTACAGAGCGCCAGTCCGCCATATTATCCCGAACTCCTGCCAGGATGACATGGTGGCCCTTTTTCTTGAAAAACGGTGTCAAGTTTTCTTCCAGATAGCGATAATATTTAATCTTATCTATTTCTTTCATTTCAGCAGGGGATCTGTGACCATGAAAGGCGCTGCCGCCAATGCCGCCATAACTTCCAAAATTCACATTAGAATCAGCATCAAAATCAGGAAATAGTTCATTAAAACTCAGCAAACCATGATCTTCAATTTCGGTCAAGTTTGAGCCATCACCACGATAAAGGTTGAAACGATCTTTGCTAATATCGAGAATGTAGTGGGTAGATATGTGTTGTTCAGCGGCCAGCAAAGGTAATAGATGCAATATACCCTGAACTACAACCATATCTTCAACAGGCTCAGACAAGTTGTAAATCAGTAATTCTCCATCTCTCAGAAAAAGAGCAAAAGCTTCACTTCTGTCGTTCCAAAAGACGGTATCTTTCTGCAGGTCCTGCAAAATTTCCATTTGTTCCTTCAGAGCCTTACGATCTAAATGTTTGGATAGTTTCTCCTCTGCTTCCCGGATCAGATTTTTGAAACGAATGGCATTGGAGCCCGGAGCGGAAGCTTCATAAGGGGTGGATTGATAGAGAGACAATACTGTACCGTTCTCATCGTTCATTTTGCGGATTTTGGGATGAATTCTGTCCATAATTAGCCCTTTCTACAGCCTTTTGAATAAAAGACCAGATCGTTTTACAAATACATTTTAACAGATAGCTCATAGACTTTCCGTCACAGCAGCATTATATTCTCCTTCGCAGCAAGCTTGTCTTTAGTGTAAACTTAGCAAAGAATAAACAGAAAGGTAATAAAATATGGATTTACAAGTAGCAGCAGGATTCAAGAAAGCAGCCGAAGCGACAAATTTAGTTAATATTCTCATGGACAGCGGCAAGAGCATAGTTATTGAGTTGGATGAAAAGGCGGCGCCTATAAGCGTAGCAAATTTTCAGAAGCTCGTTTCCGAGTCATTTTACGACGGTATTATTTTTCACCGCATTATTCCGGGCTTTATGATTCAGGGCGGCGACCCTCAAGGAACAGGCATAGGCGGTTCCGATATGAAAATCAAAGGTGAATTTAAGTCTAATGGAGTCGATAATCGTTTGTCACATCTGCGCGGCGTCGTTTCCATGGCCAGAACTCAAGTGCCGGATTCAGCCAGCTCACAGTTTTTCATCTGTCATGAAGACAGCACTTTTCTTGATGGAGAATATGCCGCTTTCGGTAAAGTAGTTGCAGGCATGGACGAAGTTGACCGCATCGCCAGGCTCAAGACCAATAGAAACGACTTTCCGGATAGTCCTCCTGTCATGAAGCACGTGTTTTTCGTAGTTCAGGAAGAGGCGTAAAACTTTTGACATGATCAAGCTTCGCATAATCTTTGTTATTCTTGACAATAAATGTCCTCATAGTTAGGATCTTCTTATACAAGACACATAATTCGGAGGGGAAAACATGGATAATACTGATTTTGCAACTCATCAGATTCACGGTGGTTCTCTGGAGCGAAAAAACTTCAGACCATTGGTGACACCGATCTATCAAAGTTCTACTTTCTATTTTGACACCGTCGAACAGGGGGCTGCCCTGTTTTCGGGTGATGAAGACGGATATTTCTACACCAGAATCGACAATCCTAATCAAAGAGAACTGGCGTCACGCTTAGCTGAGCTGGAAGGCGGAGAAGCAGGTTTGGTCTTTGCTTCAGGTATGGGTGCAATAAGCTCGATGTTCTGGTCACTGCTTAGCAGTGGTGATCATGTGATTGCAGACAAAACTCTATATGGCTGCACCCATGAACTATTAAACGAAGGCTTTCCGCGCTTTAACATCGATGTCGACTTCGCAGATCTAAGTAATGTCGTAAATTTAGAAAAACTTCTGAGACCGGAAACAAAAATAGTATATACAGAAACGCCGGCAAACCCTAATCTGAAAATTTTGGACATTGAGCAGTTGGCCGCTGCAGCTCACAACTATAAGCCTGATATAAAGCTAGCCGTGGATAACACTTTCGCCACGCCTTATTTACAGCAGCCGCTGGCTCTTGGAGCAGATATCGTTATTCATTCAGTTACCAAATATTTAAATGGTCACGGTGACGTTGTCGCAGGAGCTGTCGTTTCCGACTCAGAAACAATTGAACTGATCGCAGCTAATGGCCTGAGATATTTCACAGGCTCGGTGCTGGGACCCTTTGAATGCTTCCTGGTTTCCAGAGGTCTGAAGACACTCGACCTCCGCATGGAAAAACATTGCGCGAACGCTCAGGAAATTGCGGAATTTCTGGAACAGGATAAACGTGTAAAAAAGGTCTACTACCCCGGGCTCGATTCTCATCCGGCTTATGAACTGGCCAAAAAGCAAATGAAGCTGCCGGGAGCGATGATTTCGTTCGAGCTGGATGGCGACAAAGGCTATTGCGCTCTGTTCGCAAATGCCTGCAAGCTCTGCCGCAGAGCTGTTTCTCTGGGAGATGCCGAAACACTGATACAGCATCCCGCCAGCATGACTCATAACACTTACAGCCCTGAGGCATTGGCGGATGCCGATATATCAGAAAATCTGCTGCGACTTTCAGTAGGACTTGAATCCGCTTCAGATATTATTTCTGATCTGAAACAGGCATTGGATAGTTGCGACAGATAAATTTCCTTAACATTGCACAAGTAAAGAAAGTGGCGTTCAGAAAAAGCTGGCGCCACTTTCTTTCTGCAGTTATTCAAACTCAATACTCTTCATACTGTAATTTATAAAGCACTTTAAAAAGACCGTCCTGAGCCAGTAACTCTTCCCTTGTCCCCTGTTCAGAGATCCTTCCCTTATGCATGACAATGATCTTGTCCGCATTGGCAATCGTGGAAATGCGGTGAGCCACTGCTATCATGCTGCGGTTACTTGCCATCTTATTGATTGCATCCTGGATCAGAAGTTCCGTTTCCGTGTCGATGTTAGCTGTCGCCTCATCCAGAATCAGCAGAGATGGCTTTGCGGCGATAGTGCGCGCGAAAGACAAAAGCTGCCTTTGCCCGGAGGATAATGTACCGCCTCGCTCCATAACATCCTGCTCATATCGATGTGGCAGCTTATCAATGAATGAATCGGCGTTGACAATTCTGGCAGCTTCCCTTACATCAGCGTCTGAGACTTCAGGGCGATTCAAACTGATGTTGGACATTACACTGCCTGAATAAAGGAAGACATCTTGCTGGACAACTCCGATGGCCTCTCGAAGTTGCTTCAAATCATAGTCTTTGATATCGATATCATCGATCAGAATCTGCCCCTGATCTATATCGTAGAAGCGGCAGAGCAGGTGCATGATAGTTGATTTGCCGGCACCGGTAGCACCCACGAAAGCGACGAAATCTCCCGGCTGCACTGTGAAAGAGACGTCCTTAAGTATCCACTCATCCTCATTATAAGCAAAGCAGACGTTTTTAAACTCTATCTTTCCTCTGAGACCGCTTTCTGGAACTGCTACCTTTCCTCCGATATCCTCAACTTTCTGATCCATCAAATGGAAGATACGATTTGAGGAAGTCATGGCGGACTGAATAATGTTGAAGGTTTCAGCAAGCTCCAGGATCGGTTGGAAGAATCTCTGGATGTAATCAATGAAAGCATAGAGAATACCAAAAGTTATGATGCCGTCTAAGTGACTGCGCCCGCCAAACCAGATCAGACCTGCTATTCCCAACGACCTTACTATCTCAATAAACGGACGATAAGTCGCATAGTACTGAACTTCTCTGCTGCTTAAGTCCAGATATTTCTGATTGATTTCATCGAACTCTTCACTCACCTGTTTTTGTCTGTGAAAAACCTGAATCGTGCGCATACCTGAGATGTTTTCAGATAATTTGGTATTGATCATTGAGAGGACACGTCGTTGAGCAAAATAAATTTTGCGGATCGCGCGACGAAAAACTACCGAAATGATAATGACACCAGGCGTCAGGATTAATACATAAGTTGCAAGTCTGGCGTCCATGCTATACATAATAGCTACAATACCGATCAAAGTTATAAAGCTGCGAAATACAGTGGTCAGGACTGATGTGAACATTTCATTGATCGTTTCAGTGTCATTGGTCACTCGCGTGACCAGACTACCTTGCGGATAGTGATCAAAGAAAGTCATCGGAAGCTTCAGAATGTGATCATAAAGTTCTTGTCGAATCGTCCTCAGGATTTTTTGACCTGAATTTTGCAGCATATAGGCCTGGCCGTAAGCCGTCACAAAAGCTATCGCCACAGTAGCCAGATAAAGTAAAGCCGTTCGGGTCGCTCCGCTTGCAGCCAGAGCTTGCTCACTCTGACTGCTGGCAGGATTGACCAGAATTGAGATATTGTTGTCAATCAGAAGTTGAATCAGGCGAGGCTGAATCAGTGTCATACCGACAGAAAGAATAATCAGGCAAAGAATTACTATGAACTGCTTGTAATAAGGGGTTGCATAGGAATAAAGGCGTTTCAAAGACTTTCGATCAGGCTTTTTCGCCTTTACATCCTGATCATCTAAGTGTTTGTAGTTCGTTTGTGCCATCTTAAACCTCCCCTCCGTCTTCCCGCAGTTCGCTCTCCAGGAGTTGTCTCTGATGCAGTCGGGCATAGAAACCATCTCTGTCTTCCAGAAGCGCGCTATGCGTGCCACGTTGTGAAATTACTCCGTCTTCAAGAACCAGAATCTGATCTGAGCGCTGCACCGTAGATACGCGTTGACTCACGATGATAAGGCCGCGCTCAAGCTCTTCCAGATGATTCAAAATATCTTTCTCAGTATTGGTGTCAACAGCGGAAAGCGAGTCATCCAGCACCAACACCTGTGCATCCTGATAATAAGCGCGGGCGATAGCCAGACGTTGCTTTTGGCCACCGGAGAGGGTTACACCTCGCTCACCGACCCAGGTCCTATATTGTTCAGGCATAGCTTCGATATCTGAAGCCACCCGGGAAAATTCGGCAGCCTTTTTTACTGTTTCCGGATCGTAGTTATCATCGCTGCTGAAAGCAATGTTTCCTGCTATTGTTCGGGAAAACATAAAACTTTCCTGCTCGACGAAAGCAATCTTGCCGTAGAGTTCCTCAAAGGAGGCGTCTCTGACGTCAACTCCATTCAGTAGTATTTGTCCGGAAGTAACATCATAGCGACGCAGGAGAAGATTTAATATCGTGCTCTTGCCTGAACCTGTTCTGCCCAAAATAGCCAGACTTTCGTTATCTTCAAGAGTGAAGCTCACACCTTTCAGTACCCAGGGCAGATTATCCGCATAGCGGAAGCAGACATCCCTGAACTCAATCTTCAGCGCCTGATCATCAGCTCCATGCTTAGATATTTTACTGGGCGAGGCGGCCTCTTTGACTTTAGGCTCGGCGGCGAGAATCTCGTTGATTCTGCCCATAGCAGCTATACCGCGCTGGAAGCTGTTGACCACCATGCCGATAGCTATCAGGGGCCAGACCATCATACGCAGATAATTAAGTACTGCCACAAAATCACCCAACGACAGGCTGCCGCTGCTCATGCGTTTTATGCCGTAAAGAATAAAAATTACCAATGCTGCTCCTGAAATAAATTGAATTAAAGGGTCAAAGAGCGCACTCATGCGCAGCATAGCCATATTTTTCTCTTGGTACTTTTTATTTATCTTTTCAAAAGATTCCGAGCGATTCTCTTCAATACCAAAGGCTTTAATACTATTGATGCCGGATATGTTCTCCTGTACCTCAGTAGTAAGTTCTGAGAAGGTATCCTGAACGTCGCGGCTGCGGCGCTGCAAAGGTTTCGACATGCTGAACACAACAACGGTTATAAAAGGCAGTGCCAGCAAGGAGACCATCGCTGTCGCAAAGCCGACCGTATAAATCATCATAATCACTGTGAACAAGGTCATGAAAACGGCATCAACGATCATAATAATGCCGCCGCCCATTGAATTGCGCACCATGAGAACGTCGTTAGTCACGTGCGCCATCAGGTCACCGGTACGCTGCTGATTAAAAAAACTGTCGTCAAGTCTGAGATACTTTTTGAACAACTTGTCACGCAGCCAGTATTCCAGCCTCCTGGCAGTACCAAAGATATACACTCGCCAAAAATAACGACCTGCTGCGACAGCCAGACCTAAGAGAAATATGGCCAGAGCCGCCTGACCTGTACGCTCAAGTGTCAGTTCACCAAATTGCGCCCAATCAGCAAATTTTCGCAAAACCTGAGGCACCAGCAGATTTGCTGCGTCCACAAAGAGCAAGGCGAAAATGCCAAAAACATAGCGCCATTTATTGGCGCGCATAAATTGTAAAATAGTCCGGTATTCTCTCATATTTTCAGATCATATTCCTCTTATACATCATTCTCGACACGCCCACAGTGACAGCCACACTGATCGGAATTAAAACGCTGACCGCTCCGGACAAAGTAGGCTCGATCAGGAAGATTGCCAGCATCAACACTACAGGCGCAACCGCTATCTTCCAGTTTTGTGCCAGAAAGACGATGGCTAATCCGCCGAAAATCGCCGG
>JAQWBU010000084.1 GCA_028706195.1 Eubacteriales bacterium | reverse complement strand
TCGCGCTGCTGCATAGGTACCAGTTCAATCTCCGCTCCGGCCAGGTCTATTGTTGCCGGAATCAAATCAAAATTGGGGCGCACATTGCGTACGGCATCGCAGGCATCGATAGAATCATCCAATAACAAATCATAAGTAGATAATTCTACGGAATTTCTTTTGACTCCCACGCCTGAAGTGGTATTACTTTGTGGGTCGACATCCACTAACAGGACAGAGCGCTTTCTCCTGGCAATAGCGGCTGCGATACTTATGCAACTGGTGGTCTTACCCACTCCACCTTTTTGATTTGCCACTGCAATGACTAAGCTCATTAATGTACCTCTTCGTGTAATTCGTGTTATTCGACTTATTTATTCTAACATGTCATAAATTTATTTATTGTCCTTTACCTATCAACACATTACAAATAATGGACAAATGTTTCACGTGAAACATTTTATAGTGTCATTAAAAAAGCTACCCGGAAATATCTCCCGGGTAGCCTCGATGTTTCACGTGAAACAATTAATTTAATTATTGACTGATGCCAGTTTAGCGTTCTTTCGAATGAATTCACGTCTTGGTTCGACACGGTCACCCATTAATAGAGTAAATGTTTCATCTGCCTGTTGAGCATCATGCACATCCACTCTTTTCAAGCGACGGGTCTCCGGATTCATTGTTGTATCCCACAACTGATCAGCATTCATCTCGCCCAAGCCTTTGAAGCGCTGCATTTTCGGTGATTCCCAGTTGTTCTCCGCCTTAATTTTCTCTACATCGCTTTCTTCATAAGCGTAGAAATTTTTGTCTCCCTGATAAATCCTGTAGAGCGGAGGGCAGGCGATATATACATGGCCGTTTTCAATTAAAGGACGCATGTAACGGAAGAAGAAAGTAAGCAGCAGCGTGCGAATATGAGATCCGTCCACATCTGCGTCGGCCATAATAATTACTTTATGGTAGCGCAGCTTGGATAAGTCGATTTCGCTGCCTATGCCGGCACCCAGGGCCAGGACAATCGGCATCAGTTTCTCATTCTCCAGAACGCGGTCAATGCGGGCTTTCTCAACATTTAGCATCTTGCCCCATAGTGGCAGGATGGCCTGGTATTTGCGCTCGCGGCCGCCTTTTGCGGTACCACCAGCTGAATCTCCCTCAACGATAAAGATTTCACAGTGTGTTGGATCTTTCTCCTGACAATCTGACAGCTTGCCGGGCAGAGCGTTGGTCTCGAGAGCACTCTTACGGCGCGTCATGTCTCTGGCTTTGCGAGCTGCCTCTCTGGCCTGAGAGGCAGAGATACATTTATTCATGATGGTTTTGGCAACCGAAGGGTTCTCCTCCAGGAAGGAGGAAAATTCTTCTCCGGCGACGGATTCTGTGACCGTACGAACTTCCGAATTGCCCAGGCGCGTTTTGGTCTGTCCCTCAAACTGAGGATCCGACATTTTCACGCTGACGATTGCGCACATGCCTTCCCGAATATCTTCACCCTGAAGGTTTTTGTCTTTTTCCTTCAGGAAATTGTATTTACGCGCGTAGTCGTTAACTGTCTTCGTCACTGCAGAACGAAAGCCGGTCAGATGTGAGCCGCCTTCAATCGTCGCAATGTTGTTAGCATAGGTATATACGTTTTCGACGTAAGTGTCATTGTACTGAATCGCAACTTCAACGAAGATATCTTCCTGCTCTCCGGAAAAGTAAATCGGGGTTTTGTGCAGAACAGTTTTGTTGCGGTTCAGGTATTCAACAAAAGATACGATGCCGCCTTCATAGTGAAGTTTTTTGACTTCCTGAGGTTCGACACGCTTGTCCACCAGCGTAATCGCAACTTCGCTGTTAAGGAAGGCCATTTCTCGATAACGTGTTAATAAGTGGTTGAAGTCGATTTCAATGTCAGGGAAGATCGTGGGATCTGGTTTAAATGTAGTGATCGTACCTGTTTTCGCCGTTTGACCTACTACTGACAGTGGTTTTACAGTATCACCGCGTTCAAAGCGAATCTGGTATGAGTTGCCGCCGCGGTTAACAACAACATCCATCCATTCCGACAGAGCGTTAACAACTGAAGCGCCAACACCGTGTAAGCCACCCGAAATGCTGTAGGCGCCGCCGCCAAACTTACCTCCGGCGTGTAACTGTGTGTGGACAACTTCAATCGTCGGAATACCCATCTGAGGATGGATACCTACCGGTATACCAACACCGTTGTCTTCGACGCGGACCGACTGATCCGGAAAAACAGTGACAGTGATTTGATCACAGCGCCCGGCCAGAGCTTCATCGACAGAGTTGGCGACTATTTCATAGATCAGATGATGTAATCCACGCGTAGTGGTATCACCGATATACATGCCCGGTCTTTTGCGGACAGCTTCCAAACCTTCAAGTACCTGGATGTCGCTATCCTCATAACTTGAAGTATTAGTAGTATCAAATCCTGTAACATGAACAGAATCATCAAGCTCTTCTTCGTAATCATCAATCAGCGCATGAGGATTATCCGCTAAATTAAGCAGTTCATCCTCAGAGCCTGCAGCTGCGTCTTCTTCGGCACGGCGCAAGAGCTCCTGAAGGTTTTCACTATTCTGAGCGTTTTCAATATATTCTTTATCTTTGTCTATCATTTCATATCCTCATAATGCAAGTGTTTTTGATCAGAACAGCGCGCACGCAATGTCTGCGCTGAGACAGCTGACAAATATGATCTATCTAAAGTAACTATCAGAGAGCGGGGCACATCCGGAACCAATAAATCCAGTTTTGCTTCCTTTTCGGCCTGTGCCATAAAGGCAAGCGTATCTTCAGCCGATTCCGTGATCTCATCTAAATCGAATATTCCCACAATCATGTGAAAAGGAATGGCAAGATCTGCCCCCAAATGAACATACATATTTTCTTCTTATTGCCCTGTTTCTACACTTAAATTTTGCATAATTTCCTATAGATCAATTATACCACAAAGCCCGATTTTATGCGGCTTTAAGCTGAGTCCACTTTGTAACATTTGTCCGGCAGAAACGTGAGCTCTAATAGATATCTGCAGAAGATAATATGATGTGAAATATTAGCTGAACTTAGTACTTACACCGGCGTGACAGAACCTGCTTTTACATAGTAAAAATACATGGATCGTTCCTGTCCGCCAGTCAGGAATTGCGTTGGATCATCATTATTTTCAAACATATGTTCTTTATCTGTTCCCGTCATGAAAACCTGATGATCTTTTACTATTTCCAATAAACGTTCCCTGCGCTTGCTGTCCAGCTCTGACATAACGTCATCCAAAAGCAAAATCGGTCTTTCTCCGGTTCGTTCCCGCAGCAACAGCAATTCCGCAATTTTCAAAGATAAAACCAATGAACGCTGCTGCCCTTGTGAAGCGTAGGTTCGGGCCGGATATTCATTAAGATTTACTTCCAGGTCATCACGATGCGGCCCGAGGCTGGTACTGCCGCGGAAAACATCATCCTCGGCGGATCTTTGTAAACGCGCATAGAAGATCGCTGCGATTTCCCCCTCTGACTGCAAATGAGAAATACCTCCTATTCCCTTATACTTAAGGCTTAACTCTTCATTCGAGTCAGTGAGATAAGCCAGAGACAGGCTGGCAGAATTTGATATTTGTTCAACATAATCCAGGCGTTGTTTCAGAATATGGGCAGCTTCCGCGGCAAGACTGCGGTCCCAGACGGAAAGCTCTTCCTGAATCGTCATAGGAGGCAATTCCAGCGTTTCTATATCATCCGCAGTATCTTTAGCCTCAGTAGCCAATCCGGGACCGCCTGCAGCCATGTCAGTCCTTTTAGAAGAAGAACGGTTTGCGCTGCCTCTCTCTCTGATAATTTTCAGGAGGCTGTTACGTTGCGACAGAAGATGACTGTATCTCTGCAAGGCTCGGAAATAAGGACGGCTGATCTGGGAGATAAGAAGGTCAAGAAAGCGGCGACGTCCGCCGGGACCGCCTTTTACGATTTGCAGATCCTCCGGAGCAAATATTACCGCATGAAAAAGACCTATCATCTCGGAAATATTGCTGACTTCAATATCATTGTAGGACATCTTGCGCAGAGAGCGCGACGAATTCAGTGCTTCGGCCTGAATATAAGCGAAAGAGACCTTTTCTTCCAGGCCTCTGTCCGTCAAAAATTCGACTTCGCTTTTGTAGAAATTCTCACCGTGTAAAATCAGCTCTTCATCGCGTCCGGTGCGGTGAGAGCGCGCACACGTACAGAGAAAGATGGCTTCAAGTAAATTCGTCTTGCCCTGAGCATTGTCGCCGTAAAAAACATGAATACCGTCTTCAAATGACAGTTCCAGCTTCCCATAATTGCGAAAATTCGTCAGCTTAAGCGAAGTTAAACGCATAGGAGATTAGCGGCGCAGGGGCAGAACCAGATAAAAGAAACTCTCTCCTTCAAGTGGCTGAATGGAACAGGGACCAACACTGCCCTGGAAAGACACAGAGATCTGATCGTCCTCAATTTCTCGCAGCGCATCCATAAATAATTTAGGGTTAAAATCGATATCCACCAGTTCACCGGTCAAAGCGACGTTGAGTTCTTCTCTGGACATACCGATATCAGTCTTCGAACTGATAACCAGTGTATCCTCATCCGGTGTCTCTAATGTAACCGGGAAACGTTTATCATCACGGTCAATGACAATCGAAGCACGTTCAATCGCGGAAAGTAAGGTCTGAGGATTTGCCAGCAGACTGGTTTTGTTACCGCTGGGCAGGATGCTCTTGTAGTTCAGGAAATCTCCCTGAATGAGACGTGAGACGATTTTCACTTCGCCTGTGTCAAAGAGGACGTAGTTATGAGAAGGTCCGATGGTGACAGTTTCCTCACTATCGTTGAGGACGTGGGACACATCCTCCATGGCGCGGGCAGGCACAATAAACTGCATCGCTTCCTGCTGCTCATCTTTGATCTTTTCTTTACGAACAGCCAGCCTGAAGCCATCGATTGTAACCAGCGTCAGTTCTCCGTTTTCAAAAATAACATTTATGCCCTTCAGAATCGGACGGCTATCATCTGTAGAAGCAGCAAACTTTGTCTGCTGAATCATATCTTTCAGCATTTTCTGTTCTATAACCAAACTGCGATCATGTTCAACAATGGGTAAAGCCGGATAATCATCCGCTGACAAACCGCGGATATTAAAGGCGCTGGCACCGCTCTCAACTTTCACCATAAATTTATCATCGGTTTCGATGAAAACATCGTCATCCGGTAAGCGGCGCACAATTTCTGTAAAGACCCGGGCAGGAACTACAACACTGCCGGAAGCAAGAATATCCGCTTCCATACGAGATTCTATGCCTGTTTCCATGTCGTACCCTGTCAGTGTGAGTCCGTTGGACGCGTTCATCAGAATTCCGTCCAGAATCGGCATAGGTGTACGAGTGGCTACAGCTTTGGAAACAATATTGATCGAATCCATTAGTTTTCTTCGTGAACAGTTCAGTCTCATCTTTTCCTCCCAAGCCCAAATGTGCTTTTTGTCACTCAAATATTTTTCCTGCGATGATTTTTTCTTTACCGCCGCTATATATAGCTATTTCTTCTTCCTCTTATTATAGTCTGTTAACACTGTGCAAAACCCGCTTCCGGATTGGAGTGATCGGAGTTTCACGATGTGAAGATATTGTGAAAAGAAAGTGAAATATTATGAACAACTCCTTACTATTCACAAGAAATATTCATTAACAATCTATCAACAGCCTTTTAACGCTAAGTTATTAACAAATGTGTACAATTTTGTTAATTACTGCAGTCTTGCCTCAATCTTCTCCAGAGCTTCCTGAAGGTCAAAATCCGTCGCTAAATCTTGATTCATTTTATCACAAGCGTGTAATACTGTGGCATGGTTCTTGCCCCCAAAGGCATCGCCGATCTCCTCGTAAGTGTTATTTAATTTGCTGCGGCATAAATACATGGCAATGCGGCGGGGGATGACGATATTTTGACTGCGTTTACGCGATTTAATGTCTTCGACAGAAACGTCAAAGTAATTACCGACCACTTCCATAATAAAATCACAGGTGAGCGGACGCATAGCGCCGGGCTGAATCAGATTGCGCAAGACATGTTTGGCGCGATCCAGGGTCACATCGGTGCCGAGCGCATAAAGTGCGCGGATAGTCTTGAAAGCGCCCTCAAGTTCCCGCACGTTATTAGTAATATTTGTAGCTATATATTCAATAATTTCTTCCGAGACGTCAGTCTGGAAAGATTGCTGCAGTTTTCCCAATATAGCCAGGCGAGTTTCATAATCCGGAGGCCCGATATCTGCTGTAAGTCCGCTCATCAGCCTGGTACGCAAGCGTTCTTCCAGAGAAGTGAGGTTCTGAGGCGGTTTATCACAAGTCAGAACAACATTTTTGCCGGATTCGTAAAGCATGTTG
>JAQWBU010000083.1 GCA_028706195.1 Eubacteriales bacterium | reverse complement strand
AATCGACGGCGGTGACCCCATCATGATTTATCGCGCTGATGATCATTTTGATGAGGCCCGCTTTGTTGCCCGTGATATCGCCAGAAAGCTCGAAGCAGAAGACAAGAAAAAAAAATTATCCTTTGCCGTGCTCTACCGCATGAACGCGCTTTCACGAAATATCGAATACGCTTTGCGTGAGAGCAATATCAATTATCACATTTACGGTGGCACGCGCTTCTATGACAGACGCGAGATCAAGGATGTCACAGCCTATTTAAGATTGATTATGACCCCGGAAGATGATGTGGCTTTCCGACGCGCCGTGCAGGTGCCTCGCCGCGGTATAGGCGAAGTCACGATAGAGCGGATAAATGCGCTCGCCGGTGCAAATAACGTCAGCATGCTGGATATTTCCAGAAATGCTGCTGCCTATGAAGATTTGTCCAGAGTTGCCGGCCGCGTGGCCGGATTTGCTCAGCTGATCGATGCGCTGAGAGCGAAACTTGAGCATGCAGAGGACAACATGACTCTTGCCGATTTTATAAGTCTGGTAGAGAATCGCTCCGGCATGGTAGCCGCTTTGCAGGAAGAAGCAGAACGCGGTAATGCTGAAGCACCTTCACGTCTGGAAAACCTGCAGGAACTTCTTTCTGACGCCCTGGAATTTGAGGCCAATCTTCTGCGAGAAGATGAAGAAGGAGCTTTTGAAGATCCTTTTTATGAGGAAGAAGAGCAGGAGATCACACCGCTGACGATTTTGCAGAGCTTCCTCGAACGTACTGCCTTATTTACTGATCAGGATACTGAGGATGAGGAGCCGCTGGTCAGTCTGATGACAGTGCACAGTGCCAAAGGTCTGGAATTTGATGTTGTTTATCTGGTGGGTGCCGAAGAAGGCATTTTCCCCAGTTCACGTTGCTTTGAAAGCCCGGATGGATTGGAAGAAGAACGCCGGCTGGCTTATGTAGCAGTAACCCGCGCCAAGAAAGAATTGATTGTGACAATGGCAGCAAATCGCCTGCTCTTTGGTTCCACTCAATACAATATGCCGTCCCGTTTCATTGAGTCCATTCCGGAGGACCTCGTGGAAAGACGGGGGACTGCGGCGCAAAAGCGTGACTACTCCTCTGCAGGCCGGGTCAGGACTGAGGGCAACTTATTTGCCTCTTCTGTTGCTAGCGGAAAAAGTGAGCGCATTGAAAAAAGTTCAGAAAAGGCCGGCGGATTAGATCCGCAAGATCTGCACGTAGGTGACAAGATCAGGCATGCCAGTTTCGGTGTCGGTGAGATCAAAAAGATCAATACCGTCGGCAAGGACGCGATTTTAACTATTGATTTCGCCGGTGTTGTGAAAAGATACATGGCAAGTCAATCGTTTTTGACTAAGGAATAGTTGCTTTAACGCGTTCCCTCAAGCTGCTTTTCAAGAAGGATTAAATATATGAGTGGAAAACAGAAGTCTTTTTTTACTAGTGAAAATAGTGTAGTCACGCCACGACAGATAAAAGAGCAAGGTGAGGAACAGACTCTGTCTCCCTATGCTCAATTGTCAGGCCAAAGTCGCGGCCGTATGAAAGCGGAAGAGGAATGTGAATTTCGCACGATTTTCGAACGTGACACGGGCCGTATTCTATATTCATTGCCGTTTCGTCGCTTACGTCATAAGACGCAGGTTTTTTTCAGCCCGCAGAATGATCACGTTTGCACACGTATGGAACACGTGCTTTACGTCAGTTATCTGGCAGAAGTAATAGGCAGCGCTCTTAACCTAAACACTCAGTTAATACGCGCCATAGCGATGGGACACGATCTGGGGCATGCGCCTTTCGGACACTCCGGTGAGAATGTCTTGAACGAGTTGGTACAGCAGTATGGAGGCGAGTTCAGCTTTCAACACGAACTGCATAGTCTGCGCGTAGTGGATCTCTTGACCGAGCATAATGGTAAGGCCGGTCTTAATCTTAGTTTTGAAGTGCGCGATGGCATTGTTTCTCATTGCGGTGAGCAGTACGATGAATATACTTTGCGTCCTGATCGCACAAAGACGGAAGCAGACCTTGTGAATACCAAAGCCGGTCTTTCCATGCCCGCTACTCTGGAGGCCTGTGTTGTCCGTCTCTGTGACCGCATTGCTTATGTTGGCCGCGATATTGAGGATGCTGAACGCTCAAATCTCCTGTCCTTCGCTGAGTTGCCTTTGGATTTAAGGCTCACACTGGGTGAGAACAACAGCGATATTGTGAATACGCTGGTGCAGAACGTGATTATTAACAGCAGGGATAAAGATGAGATTTCTATGTCTCCTGAAATTGGCCAAGCGCTGCAGGAACTTACGGAAATTAATGTAACACGTATTTATAATGCTCCTAAAGTACGCCGTTTTGAGCGTGAATCGTCAAATATTATTGAAGGGCTCTTCGAACATTTTCTAAAAATAACACGAACTTTGCCTCAGGATCGTTACGACGAAAACAGCCAGAAATTCTTTGAGTATTACGGCCAGCATCCGGAGTTCACGGCTTCGCCAGCACGTAAGATTGTGGATTATATTGCAGGCATGACCGATTCATATGCGCGCCGGGTTTTTTCGGCGATTTATCAACTGTAGGGAGGAAGCTGCCATGTCTACTTCTTTTTATGCGATGATGCACCGCCTTAAATATATTCAGCGTTGGGGTCTGATGAGAAATACGGAAAGCGAGAATGTGCAGGAGCACTCGCACGAAGTTGCTGTCATAGCGCATGCGCTGGCACTTGTGCGTAGAAGCATGTTTTCCGAAGGAAGAATATGTCCTGATCCTGATTTTGTTGCTACACTGGCTCTTTATCATGATGCCTCTGAAATTATCACCGGCGACATGCCGTCGCCGATCAAATACCACAATGATCCGATGCGCAGCAGCTACAAGGCTATCGAGAAAGAAGCGTCTGAAATACTTTTGCGGATGTTGCCGGCAGACCTACAGCCTCTTTACCGGAAATACCTGATTCCTGCTGATGACGAGATAACAAGTGAGGCTCTGATACTAATCAAAGCTGCGGATCGCTTTTCGGCCTGTATCAAGTGTCTTGATGAGTTTAAGGTCGGAAACAAGGAGTTTGTCAGCGCTTATGAGGATATTAAACAGCGCTTACTGGATTTGGACCTGCCGGAAGTACGCTGGTTTGCGGATCATGCGCTGGAAGCATATTCTGCTTCCTTGGATGAATTGACGAATTATTGATAGCGAATATTACTTGTATGTGACACCTAGCTTAAATAGTGTTGACATGAAGTCTTTGAAACCCTTATGTAGCAATGCATTCAAAGCATTGTGCTAAACTTAGAATCACAAATATTCTGCATTAATAGACAATTTATGCACCAAATTGTGTTATTGATAGACTGTCAATGATTTGCTCGAGGATGGGAAAGGAGAAGAATTTTGAGATTTCGCAGAGTTAATAAATTTTCGAAATTCAAAAGTAGAAAGCTCCCAAGCTCTTCTTATTCTCGGGTTGTGCTTCTTATTCTCAGTCTGCTTCTCACGCTGTCTCCTCTCATGGCAGTGCTTGTTTCAGCTGAGACGACTTCTAGCGAGAGTAGCACCTCGGTAACAACACCGCCAGCAACTACTACAGCAGCAACTACAACTACAACGTCTACTACTACTTCGACTACAGCAACTACTGAGACAGAAGGTAGTTCGATGTCACTGCAAACTGCGGAAACAGTTATTAATAAATATGGGACTATTATCAATAACAGCACAAATTATCGTACCGGACCTTCTACTTCATATCCTTCTCTGGGAAAGCTGGATGCAAATACCAGAGTAGAGGTTTTAAAGCGAGTTGAAGGTCAAGTATTGGAAGGATCCAGCTATTGGTATCAGATAAAACCTATTTCTTACGGTGATGTCGGTTATGTAGCGGGGTATCTGATCAAAATTTCTGAAGAAGCTATTAAACCTCCTGAGGCTCAAATAGATCCGGATGTCGATTTCGAAGCATACCTGGTTCAACAGGGTTTTCCTGAATCTTACCGCCCTGCGTTAAGAACATTACATGCAAAATATCCTAAGTGGAAATTTACTGCGTCACATCCGGTGAACAAAGATGGCTCTCCTATGAAATGGAGTACGGTCATGGCTTATGAGTCAGCACTCAATTTGAAAAACTCAATCCCGGCCTCATATCCTGTTGCGCAACGATCCTTCGATAAAGGTGCTTACAACTATCGAACCAATAGTTGGTATTATTCAGATGCCGGTTTCTTATATGCCAATCCGGAAATTATTGCCTACTATCTTGATCCACGGAATTTTCTTAATGAGAATCATATCTTCCAATTTGAAAATCTGTCGTATAATCCCGAAATTCATACGCGTGCTAATACCGCATACAGTCTTAAGGGCTCTTTCATGGAAGACGGTAAATCTGTTTTAGTAAATGACGAAAACGGCGTTGAGTCGAATATGATGTACCCGGATATATTTATTAAAGCTGCAGAGTGGAGTAAGGCTAACCCTGTGTTTTTGGCTGAAAGAGTTATTCAGGAAGTAGGTAAAACAGGCTCTGATTCGGTAAGTGGCACAGTGTCCGGATATGAAGGTATTTATAATTTCTACAATATCGGCGCTTATTCCGGAACGAATCCTATTTTGAATGGTCTGCAATATGCCAAGTACGGCTCTGCCAGGCAGCCTGACAGTTTAACTGCAACAGAAAGAGATTTCTATTTATTGCCTTGGACTAACCCTTATTTTGCTATAGTGGGCGGAGCGCGCTGGATCAGTGAAGGCTACATTAATGCCGGGCAAAAGACCCCTTATTACCAGAAATGGAATATCGACTACAATCATCGTTACGGACCCTGGTGGCATCAATATATGGGAAATGTCTTAGCCCCAACTTTTGAAGGGAAACGTGTTTTCGGCACATACAGAGATCGAGGCATATTAGATAACGCTCACGAATTTGTTATACCGGTTATGGCAGATATGCCAGCAGAGCCGGCGCCTTTTCCGACAGACAATAGGAACCGCAACAACTGGCTGCAGAGTATAACAGTCTCAGGCAGCATGACGCCGGCATTTAATTCTGAAGTCTACAGTTACTCAGTCAGCGTTGCTAAAGACGTTGAGAGATTCACTGTTAACGCAAGCGCGTATCATTCTCTCTGTAAAATCGAGGGTACCGGTGTTTATAGTTTGAAATACGGCGAAAATGTAATTGAACTTCGAGCTATATCAGAGCGCGGAGATATCAGGAAGTACTACATTACAGTAAACCGTGCAGGAACTCCTCAAGAAGGAGATCCTAACCAGCCGGCCCCGGTGATGACCAGTGACATCCTCGATGTCGGTGACATATACGTTTCAAACGTTCCGCCTCAAGAGGGCAAGAACACTGTTGAGTATCTGTCACAAAATTTGAAAATGCCTGAAGGATACAGACTGGTGATTTCTGCGAACGATGAAGTGGTTTCTTCCGGGACAGTGGGAACAGGCGCTAAACTTTCTCTCTTCTACGGTAACGCAGTTACTGCCTCGAAAGATTATTATCTGCTGATCTACGGTGATCCTAGTGGCGATGGGGTAATAAATTCACATGATAGCATGGCCGCATATAGATTTATCCTTGGTATTACTCAGCCTTCAGAACTTGAAAAACTAGCAATGGATGTTAACAAAGATGGCAAAGTTAACTCTCATGACACCATGGGAATATATCGCCACATTCTTGTCATTAAACTAATTGATCAAAAATAGAGAATTGCGTAGAGGGTACATTATGAAAAAGAAAATTGCATCGATGCTTGCGTTTATTATATTAATATCAATCTTTTTTCTGCCTCAGCTAGTGCTGGCAAATAATGGGGCAGTTACGGTATATGCTTCTGCCCAAACAGTTTCGGTTGGCCAGACTGTGACAATTAGTGTAGGTGTGAGTCCAAGTATCAAAATGGGAAGCTTTAACTGCACTTTAGCTTATGACGCAGATGTTTTTAATTATTCTTCGGGATCATCAGGAATAGGAGCTGGGATTACAGCTTCTGCCGGAGTAATTAATATTGCAAAGAATGCTGGTGATTCATTTACTGCAGGAACAGTGGCTACTCTTACCTTCGCAGCGAAGAATAGCGGGAGCATCAATTTCACTGTGTCTGAAGGATACGGTTCGTCGTTGTATGACGATTACACTTTCAGTGGCGGAGCTTTCGCCTCAGTAAAAGTGGAAAATGCTCCACCTCCTACACCGGCACCAACCACAACGACCACCACCCCCAAACAAACCCCACTTGTACCGGTTGAAACGATACCACCCTCTACATCCACTACAACAACTACCGAAGCAACAACGACAGAAACGACCAAACCTTTCAAAGCAGTCGATCATGCCGGGCGCAGTCTGGCCATTGCAGAATATGATTTGGAAAGCTTGGAAATCCCCAGCGG
>JAQWBU010000082.1 GCA_028706195.1 Eubacteriales bacterium | reverse complement strand
TCTTATGCGCTTTTTGTGCTGCACTTTTCCTATTCAATTTTCAATATTCACACGATTTCCAACGTCTACGTTGCTTCTTCCAATACTACTTTCAGACCGCTTGACTTCTTATAGCTGGTCTAAAAAAAATAACGCCATGTGTAAAAAAACACATAGCGCTCCATGCAATGCATGACAGTGAAACGTCCTTGGTCCGTTCCCCCAGAAACAAGGCGGAGGATCCCGACTCATTTCTTCGGCGGCAAACACTTCAACTGCTTCAACTGATCCCGGTTCCGGAAGCAGTTTACCCATTGGCCGCGCCTCTAATTCACTATTAAATTATGGATATTTATCTGTTGTCAGTATAAATGTATAATCCATCTTCTGGCAAGCGTTCTTTGTGAAAAATCAAACAAAATCAACTAATGATACACTAATAAAAAGATTATCCATTATGAGGTGAAATATGTACAAAGAAAAATTGAAAAAATATGCTGAAGCTATTGTACGCGTTGGAATCAATGCACAGGAAGGTGACAATGTCGTGGTCAATACAGACACGGACAGCCTGGAATTGGCCAGAGAAGTAGTACGCGCCTGCTGGCGGGCAGGAGCCGCAGATGTCGACACCATTATCTCCGACAACGATATCGCTCTGGGGCGTTTTGAAGAAGCCCGGGACGACGTCTTTTACTCTGTCCCTCCATTCAAAGTTGAGTACTCTGAGCGCCATATGCAAAATAAGTATCACCGTATCTCCGTCAGCGCGCCGCGCCTTGATCTTTTCCAAAACGTGGATCCCGACAGGCTTCGTCGTTCCAGCATCGCATCCAGCACAGCTTTTGAACCGATCATGAAGTATATGGATACCGGTGAAATCAAGTGGGTTGTGGCTGCGGGAGCATCCGAACTCTGGGCTAAAGCACTGTTCCCTGATCTGGAAGTGGCAGAAGCGATGGATCAGCTCTGGGAGAAAATTTTCACCGCTTGTCGCATCAGTGACACCGGGGACGCAGTTGAGGCCTGGATCAGGCACGATGCCAGGCTCAAAGCATATGAGAAGTGGCTTGACACACAGCAGTTTGATTATTTGCATTACGAGGCGCCGGGAACAGACTTCAAGGTCGGCCTGGCTGATCAACATAAGTGGATCGGAGGTTCTTCACTTACTCCCGACGGGATTCGTTATATGGCGAACATGCCCACAGAGGAGATCTTCACCACACCTCACTCTGAGAAAGCGCAGGGTAAATTGAAATCCACCATGCCTCTGGCGATATCAGGCAAGGTCGTTGAGGACTTTGGTTTTGTCTTTGAAGACGGCAAGCTGGTCGATTTCTTTGCCGGCAAGAACGGCGATGTCTTGGAAACACAGCTTGACATGGATGAAGGCGCAAAAAGACTGGGCGAGATTGCTCTGGTGCCAAACTCTTCACCTATTTCACAGATGGGTATCACCTTCAAATCAACCCTCTTCGATGAAAATGCTTCCTGTCATTTTGCTTTCGGAAAAGCATACGCTGAAGCCCTTATCGGCGGCGAAAACATGAGCAAAGAAGAGAGAGCGGAGCTAGGCTTTAACAGTTCGATGATTCATCTCGATTTTATGGTGGGCGGTCCTGAGCTGAATGTGACGGGTTACCGTAAAGACGGCAGCAGTGTTCAGGTAATGAAAAATGGCGAGTGGGCTGTTAATCCTGAGTAAAAACTAATGTACAAATAAGCTGAAAAATGGCCGGCACCGGAGTACAGTGCCGGCCATTAATATCTGTGCCGGGTCAGCCGGCAGCTAATCTACTCAGCCAGCACTTCAATAACTGAAACAGTGCTTTCGCCGTTACTGAACTGCCCGTTTTCGATGGGATATTTGCTGACATAGTGCTGATAAATTTTCTCGTATTCATCATCGCTTCTGTCCAGAGAATGAGCATAATCGTGAACTCGCAGACTGTCGTCCTGCTGATACTGCATTATGTATATTCCGATGTTGGAACAATGGTCTGCCACTCTCTCCAGCACATTATAGACCTCGTTCAGGATATAGCCGTGCTCAATATTGCAGGAACCCTCTTTGAGGCGCTCGATATGCTTGCTGGTGAACTTTTTATTCAGCTCGTCGATGCGATCTTCCAGAGGTTCGATCGTAAAGGCCAGACCGGCATCCAAATTCTCGAAAGCCACCAGTGTCCGTTGTAGAATTTCTCTTACAGCGGAGGTATAAACATTGATTTCTTCCTTAGCCTGTGGCGAAAATTCGGCCACCTTACCCTCGTTTTTTCGCGCCAGATCCGACAGATTGATGGAGTGGTCACTGATACGTTCGATATCGTTAATGGCGTGCATCAATATGGTGAGCTTCTGGCTGCCGCGCTCATCCAGTTTGCCTGAAGAGATTTTAATTAAGTACTCGGACAAAGCATCCTCGTATTTGTCAACCTGCCTCTCCCACTTTTCCACGCAGTTATAGCCTTCCTCACTGAAGCTGTTCAGCAGATCAAGAGCCAGATTCATACCATTATTAGCAATTTCCAACATTGAGTAGCTTACATTGCTGGCCTGCTCCAGTGCAAAGGCAGGCCGGTCAAGGAAACGGGGGTCGAGTAATTTTAATTGAATATCTTCCTCCAACTCTTCCAGCTCGCTTTCTCTAGTCGGTACAATTTTCTTGGACAGTTTAATCAGTTGTTCAGAGAAAGGCAGCAGAATTGCTGAGGAGAAAACGTTGAAAGTTGTATGAACGATGGCCAGTATTAGCGGTGTTACTGTGTTATCCATAAAAGGAAAGGGCCTGACGGCATGGATTATGTAAAAGAGCAGCATGAACACTAACGTGCCGATAATATTAAAACTCAGGTGGACGACAGCGACTCTTTTAGCATTACGGTTGGTTCCGATTGATGCCAGAACCGCAGTGATACAAGTACCGATGTTCTGCCCCATGATTATTGGGAGAGCAGCCGCGAAAGGGATAACCCCGGTTGAACTGAGCGCCATCAGGATACCTACTGAGGCTGAGGACGACTGAATTAAAGCCGTTGTCAATGCCCCGACCAAAACTCCCAATAAGGGATTGCTGAACTTCCGGAAGAGATCGATGAAACCAGGCTCATGCTGAAGTGGCGCAAGTGCTGAGGACATTACATCCATGCCGAACATTAAGACTGCAAAACCAAGCAAAGCGTAAGCCTTATACTTTTTCACCTCGGTCTTGGCTTTGAAGAGCATAATGATGCCGACCAAAGCCAGAATAGGAGTCCAGGAGCTGGGCTTCAATAGATTAATAAAAATTCCGCTGCCGGAGATGCTCGTCATGCTGAGGAGCCAGCCTGTAACCGTAGTACCGATGTTGGCACCCATAATGACAGGCACAGCCTGACGCAGCAGCATTACTCCTGAATTAACCAAAGCCACAACCATAACCGTGGTGGCTGAGGAAGATTGAATAACGCCGGTCACAGCAGTTCCGAGCAGTACGCCCTTGGTCTTAGTGCTGCAAAACCTCCCCAAGAGCTGTTCCATGCGGCCACCTGACACAGTTGTCAAACCGTCACTTAGAAGCTGCATCCCAAAGAGGAAAAGACTAAGGCCGCCAATCAACTGCAAAATGTTCAAATAACTCATTTAATTCTTCACCTATAAAAAAGACCAAAAAAAACAACTTAACAAATCCCTAACGATAATCTAACACGAACTTAACGATCTATAAAGGGAGAATAAATGTTGTTTGAACTGCACTGAAAAATGAAATGCCGCGGCTATTGTGATTTTCTTTTGTTTTTGCCGGGGAGTGGGTGTTTTCTGATCAGCTCGGCGTGTATGAAAGCGCCGATCATCATTATATAAACAGCTAAATAAAGCCAGAGCATCAGGAAGATGATACCTGTGATGCTGCCATACATAAGGTAATAGTTGGATTGATTGGAGATAAAGTAGGACAAACCGTAAGAAATAATTATCCAGCCCAAAGCTGTCAGAACTGACGCCAGGAGGGTGTGGCGAAAGTAACTGCGCTGCCTCTTAAGTAAGGAAAAGATAACGGCAAAGATAAAGCTGAGAACTATCCAGGCTGCCAGATTAGCGAAAATATCAAATTCGTCCTTCAGGATGAAATCGGGCAGGCTGATCCATTCCTGCAGATAGTTAATCAGCAGCCGGTTGAAAGCCAGTAATACCAGGATGACAATCAGAAGGATACTGGATACAAAGATGGCGATGATTCCCAGAAAACGGCGCAGGATAATATTATATTTCGACTCGCTGTGGTAGATCTTGTTGAGGGATGCCACTATGCTGCCGACACCGCGAGAAGCTGCCCAGAGCAGGCCGATAGCGGTGACAGATAAGACTGAAACGCTGGAACTGTGCTGGACAGAATCCAGAAAGTTCTGCAGTATTTCCAAAATCGCTTCTGGGACGACTATTCCCATCCGCGGAATGGCAGCTTGAAACCTGGTCGCCAGGCCCGGATCCAAAAGTTCGAGCAGGCTGAAGACAAAGACAATCAGAGGGAACAATGAGAACAGAAGGTAGAAGGCGGTGGCAGCTGAGTTGATGCCGACTTTGAGTGAGAAAAAACGCTGCAGACGATCTTTCCAGGCTTGCACCCAGGATTTTTCCTCCGTATAATCGGACAGCTTTTTCTGCAAACCGTTAATTTGCGTGGTGAAGCGTCGTCTGTTCACCTTCTCGACAGGATCGCTTTCTTGCTGATTTAGTTTTTGGTCTTCTGTTTCGTTCATAAACTTTCTGCCATCAAAGGCTTAATAGAGTTATAGTATAGAGTATTTCAACAAGTTGAATCGTGATCATTCTGAAAGCGTTTATGTCACTTGGATTTTGCGCTTATCTTAGAAATGTTATTATAGGAAAGCTTATATAACTGTAACAGACGGGGAATTATGATGCCTGCAGGAGTTAAACTTGACTGAGAAAATTGTTCTTTTTTCCGGAGCGGGCCTGATCGCTTTATATCTCCTCTATTTTCTTCTCACAGGAATTTTCTCTTTTGCCATTCGCCCCCGCAAAAAGGCGCGCCCGGCCTCAACGTCTAGCTTGAACGACGAGTGGCAGCAGAAGCGGAAGGAAGATGTGCCCGATCAGGTTAAAATCATCGCTGAGCCAACGGACGCTTTGACCGTGCGTATCGCCATGATCAGAGCAGCTGTGACAAGCATCGATGTTACTTATTTTTCAATAAGCAATGCTGACTGTGGTATGGCCTTTCTGTCTGAGCTTGTGCGAGCTGCGGACAGAGGCGTGAAGGTGCGCATTCTGCTTGACGCCAAGATGAAAAACCTCTTGTATAGATTCATGAGAGCTCTGGTGCAACATCCACAGATTGAAATGGCGCGCTATAATCCGATCAATATTTTGAAGCCCTGGACTTTGAATGAGGCCATGCATGACAAGTTTATGATTGTTGATCAAAAATATGCGCTCTTAGGCGGACGCAATATAGAATCGAGCTACTTCGGTCTGGCTGAGCCGCCTCTTTCTACGAAATATGATTGGGATGTGCTCATGCAACGCGTTGAAAACAGCCCTGAAGGACCGAGTATAGTAGACGCTATTTCTGCCTACAATGAGCTCTTGTGGGCTAAGAAATCGACCAGGAAAGTCAGGCGTCGTCTGACTAAGTCGAGAATTGTAGATCAAATACATGCGACAGCCGAGCGTTTTAAAATTGAGCATCCCGAGTTTTATCAGGAGAGCATAGCCGACTTCACTAAAGATATGATTCGCCCCGAGAGAATTATGCTGCTGCATAATCCCCTGAACAGCTGGCGTAAGGACCCCTGGGTTATTCAGGATATGGCAGCGCTTGCCGCGCGGGCAAAAAAGAGTATGTTCATCCAGACACCCTACGCGACGGCTTCTCCGCCCCTGTTGAAGTTTCTGAAAGACACGGCAGAACGCATTGAGGTGCATTACCTGACAAACTCTCTGGCCTCAGCCAAGAACCCTCCGGCTTATCCCAATTATTATTTCCAAAGAAAAAAGTTTCTCAGGACCGATATCGAAATATTTGAATTTCAAAACAGCGATTCCATCCATGGCAAATCCTTCGTACTTGATGAAAGGATATCGATCGTGGGCAGCTTCAATCTGGATTCCCGCAGCATTTATCTGGACACGGAGACGATGCTGGTGATTGACAGTCCGGAGTTCACCAGGATTTTCACGGATGACCATGACAGAATAATCGAACACAGCTTGCAGGTAGGAGCGGAAAATAGATATATTCCCTCAGAGACTGTAGTCGAGACTCCGGTGCATTGGACGAAAAGACTGACCTATATATTGTTTTATCTCCTCTTGCGGCCTTTTCAGTTTTTCATTTAAAAAAAGATCAAGGTGGTTAACTATGACGTCAAACGAACTATCCGAGAGAAGAGTTGAGAATCTGATTTCTTATATTGCAAGTCTCCTGCGCGGGGATGACATCAG
>JAQWBU010000081.1 GCA_028706195.1 Eubacteriales bacterium | reverse complement strand
CGCTGATTACTACCGGTGCCGGAAGTCCGGGCAAGTACATAGAGATGTGGAAAGAGGCCGGCAGTGTCGTTATTCCGGTGGTCTCTTCTCTCTCGCTGGCTCAGCGTATGGAGCGTCAGGGAGCTGACGCGGTAGTGGGTGAAGGTCAGGAAGCCGGAGGACACATTGGGGAACAGACTTCAATGGTTTTGTGGCCGCTGCTGGCTGACAATCTGTCAATTCCGATGATAGCTGCCGGTGGCATAGCTACACCCAGACAGGTGAGGGCCGCTATTGATTTGGGCGCGGAAGGCTTCCAGCTGGGTACGCTCTTTCTCTCAGCGGAAGAATGTCCGATTCATCCGGACTATAAGGATGCAGTGATCAAAGCTACAGATACACAAGTTTCAGTTATGGGACGCGTCGGCGGTGTACCCTGTCGTGTTTTGAAAAACAGATTTTGTCGCGACTACATGGCCTTGGAGCGTGAAGGAGCGGATAAAGAGGCGCTGGAAGAGATGCTGGGTGGCTCGCTGCGTATGGCAGTGCAGGAAGGCGACAGTGCTAAAGGCGCTTTCATGATGGGGCTGGTGGCAGCCAGCATCAAAGAAATCAAGCCGCTGGACCAGCTGCTCGCGGACCTCTTTGCAGGCGTTGAAGTTTAAAAGCGTGCTGTGCATAAAAGTGTGCCTGGCACCGAATTATTCACCGGGGTTTTGGCTGAAAGGATGTATGAGATGAGTAAGCAGAATAAATGGGTCTTTTTGTATGGCGGACAGGGTGCTCAGGTTCAGGGAATGGGTCTGGATTTTGCCCGCGCTTATCCTGAAGAAAGTTTTTACAACAATTTCTATTGTACTGAGGATGAATTGGAGTTTTTGCTTGATCCCGACTTTGAGCATCTGGACGAAACCCGCTATGTGCAATTGGCTTTGACGGTTTACTCCCTGACAATTACAGAAGTTTTGCGAAATGCGGGCATTGAGGCTGATGCGGCTTTGGGCTTAAGCGCAGGGGAATTCCCGGCACTGGCTTTAGCGGGTGTGTACTCAGAACAGGCGGTTCTGGAGATTATCCGTCAGCGGGCTGACTTAATGGCCAGACGTATGGAGCAGAGAAGACAGGATGGCTGTGATGACGGCATGCTGGTTGTGCTGGGGCTGGAGGAAGCAGAACTTAAAAAGCAGCTGGTGAACTACCCGGATCTCTCAATGGCTAACAAGAATTCCGAAACACAGATGGCTGTTTCCGGAAGGATTGTTGAACTGGAGCTCTTAGAGCAGGATGTACTGAATGCCGGAGCGAAACGGGCAGTATTTCTGGAAGTGGAAGGCGCATACCACAGTAAGGTTTTCGCCGCTGATGTGCCGGTGCTGCGGGAAGTGTTGCTTGAGCAAGAGGCAAGAGAAGCGAAAATCGATTTGCCACTGAATATTATCGGCGAGCCCGCCCCCACTGCTGATACAGCTAAGGAAAACACTGCGCTCTATGCGGACCTGATGTCGAGGCAGATGGCCAATCCGACACGACTGGACGATTGTTTTACTCATCTTTTGGAGCAGGGCTACACGAATTTTATCGAGATTGCGCCCAAAGCAGTGCTGACACCACTTTTGCGCCGGCGCGACCGCAGTTTGAACCTGCATCACATCGCTGATCTGGAATCATTCGAAACTTTCAAGGACCACACTTTGGTGTCCCAGCGTAATTAGCAGCTGGCTGCTGCATAGACTTGTGCCTGGCACCAACTTATGCAGCGCTGACCAAGAGGGAGGATTTATGTCACATAAGCAGGTAGTTTTGGTGACCGGAGCCGGTCGCGGCATCGGAAAAGCCATAGTCAGTACTTTGGCATCGCCGGAACGTCTTATCTATATACACTATTCATCATCTGAGGACAGCGCCAAAGAATTGGAACAAGAGCTCATCCGGGATGGCAAGTTTGCCTGCACAATCCGGGCGGATCTCTCTGACTCAGAAGCGGCCAAGACCTTGATCAGGCAGATTGTTGAAGAATCAGGGCAGATCGACATTCTGGTGAACAATGCCGGGCTGACCCGGGACCAATTGGCGGTGCGGATGAGCGATGAAGATTACGATGCAGTGATACAGGTCAACCAGAAAGCACAGTTCATCCTGATGCGTGAAGCTGCGAAAATCATGATGCGTAAGCGTTGGGGCCGTATCATCAATATCAGCAGTGTGGTCGGACTAAAAGGTAACGCCGGACAGATTAACTACGCTGCCAGCAAAGCAGCAGTCATCGCTATGACAAAGTCTCTGGCGCTGGAACTGGCAACACGAAATGTAACCGTGAACAGTGTCGCGCCCGGTTTTATTGAAACAGACATGACTGCAGTGCTTTCGGAAGAAGTTCGCGAGCATTATCTAGAGACTATCCCCATGCGCCGTTTAGGCCAGCCGGAAGATGTGGCGGCGACAGTGGCCTTTCTGGCCAGCGATGCGGCAAACTACATTACTGCTCAGACTATTTCAGTCGATGGCGGAATGAATCGCTGATTGACGAAGACGGAGGTTGATTATATGAGTTGTGGAAGAAGAGTTGTTATTACAGGAATTGGTATGCTGACTCCTTTGGGATTAGATACTGAAAGCAGCTGGCAGGCTATCAAACGTGGTGAGATCGGCATCGCTGAGCTGACGCGAGTTCAGCTGGATGAGCTGGATGTAGCTTTAGCTGCTGAACTGAAAGATTTCAAAGCAACAGATTATATAGAAGCCAGAGCGGCCAGACGCATGGATGAAGTGACTCAGTATGGCTTAGTTGCCGCGCGTGAGGCTTTCCGCCAGAGTGGTCTCAAGGAAGGTGATTTCGATAGTAACCTCGCCGGGGTGATTTTCGCAACAGGCATCGGAGGCATTAATACCTTTGAGCGGGAGAAACAGGCCGGCATTGAAAAGGGATACAATCGTGTGTCGCCCTTTTTTATCCCCTTGACTATTGCGAATATGACAGCAGGAGCAGTGGCTCAGGATCTGAGCCTGCACGGTCTGTCCTCGGCCGTGATTACCGCCTGTGCTGCTTCTACTAACGCTTTAGGCGAAGCATTCCACAAAATCCGTGACGGTTACCTCGATGTAATTGTGGCAGGAGGAGCAGAAGCAGCCATAACGCCTATGGGAGTTGGCGGCTTTACCGCCATGCGGGCACTCTCCAAATCGACAGACCCGAAGCGGGCTTCAATTCCTTTTGATGCTGAGCGCTCCGGCTTTGTTATTGGCGAAGGAGCCGGCGCACTTATTCTGGAAGAATATGAGCATGCGAAAAGACGCGGCGCGGAGATTTTGGGGGAGGTCGCAGGCTATGGCTCAACTTCTGATGCCTACCACATGACTGCTCCGGACCCGGAAGGAACACAGGCAGCGCGGTGCCTGCAACTGGCGGTGGAAGATGCCGGCATCAGGCCGGAAGACATAGGCTACATCAATGCGCACGGTACATCCACTGAGTTAAACGATGCCAGCGAAACACTCGCAATACACAAAGTTTTCGGAGAGCATGCCAAAAAGATGAAAGTCTCTTCGACTAAATCCATGACCGGTCACCTTCTGGGAGCCAGCGGTGTCGTGGAAGCAGCCTTCTGTGCACTGGGCCTGAAAGAGCAGTTTGTACCTCCGACCATGGGTCTCGAAAATCCCGACCCGGACTGCGATCTTGATTATGTCGCCAATGCTGGAGAGGACTTCAGCTATGAATACGCTTTGAAAAATTCATTAGGTTTTGGCGGTCACAATGCGAGCGTCGTCCTGAAACGTTACACGGGAAAGTAAGTTTAAGCTTTTTACAAAATCAGGAGAATTATATGCAATTGGAATATACAGATATACAAAAAATTCTGCCGCATCGCTACCCCTTCCTCTTAGTGGACCGCATCACAGCGTTGGAGCCTGGTGTAAGCGCTGAGGGCATCAAGCAGCTAAGCGGGAATGAGATTTTCTTTCAGGGACACTTCCCGGAGGAGCCGGTTTTCCCCGGCGTTCTTCAGATTGAAGCTTTGGCGCAAGTCGGCGGCGTCGCCTTGCTCTCTCTGGAAGAGAACAAAGGGAAACTGCCACTCTTCGCAGGTGTGGACAAGGTCCGTTTCCGCGGGGTGGTGAGACCGGGCGACACCCTGCAGCTGTCAACTAAGATCAGCAAGCGGCGCGGCGATTTCGGTTTTGGCACGGCAGTAGCAACAGTTGCTGGTGAGGTCGTTTGCGAAGCCACACTCATGTTTGCTTTAATAGAACGTGAATAGTAAAATTTATTAAATCTTTGAAGCATATTTTGAGCACAGGAGGTGATAATGATGCTGGAAGACAACTTGCATGATATTTATTTAAAACTGAAGCTTTATTATTATCGCCGGATTTTTCGCAAGATCTCAGACAGCGAGGCTGACTCATTGACCGCGCTGGAGGCTTTTTGCGCCGAGGCCATTTACGGTCTGGGTCACCCGACTCTGACGGAATTTGCCAATTTTATAAATGTTTCTCAACCCAATGCGGCTTACAAAGTTGCCAATCTTGAAAAGAAAGGCTATGTGAAGAAAACAAAGTCCAGTGAAGATGGACGTATCGTACATTTGAGCGTCACGGACAAATTTCTGCAGATTTACGGTACCAGCGAGCGCTATGTATCCATCCTGACTAAACGCCTCAAGAGAAAATATTCGGAAGAAGAAATCGAAAAATTTTCCGAGATTATGGCTGACATCTCAGATAACATGATGACTGAAGTAAATCGCTATCTGCGACACAAGGCCGAATTGCCGGAGGGCACTATCCCGGAGAAAGATTAATTGATCTCCGTTTAATTCTGTTGGCGCTCTCGATATTTCTGCGGCTGGCTTTTTCTCCCTAATAAGACTAGAGTCGGTTCTGTCTGTCATATATAATGACAAATTAGAGGAGAGTGGATTATGAACTTAATGTTTGGATCGCTGCCCACGGAGCCTGAAGAAAAGCCTGAGAAAAAACTCAATTCCGCAAAGGTCAAGAAGATAGTCGGTTTGATTCTTTGGTTATCTCTTTTTGTTTCCATCGCTTACGCTATTTATCGCATAATCATTACGCCGGCCGATGCCGTTCCGCCTGACACACCCCGCACCCAGGCTGATTACATTCTGATGCTGGTATCATGTATTGCCGGCTTGATTGTTATGGATCTGCCGAATTTCATAGAAAAAAAGTTTGAAATTATTGTTCCTGACGGCCTGACGATCGCCTACTTTGTCTTTCTCTATGCGGGGGTCTTTCTGGGGGAGGTTCGAAACTATTTTCATTTATTCCCTTACTGGGATGTCTTGCTCCACTCTTTCAGCGGCGCCATGCTTGCAGTCCTGGGCTTCAAACTGATCAGTATTCTTAATGACTGGGATCGACTTGATCTGCATCTTTCTCCCTTTTTCATCGCGCTCTTTAGTTTCTGCTTCGCAGTTATGATCGGTGTTGTCTGGGAGATATATGAGTTTACGGCTGATTCCCTGCTCGGCATGAATATGCAAAAGCACTCGACTGAGGCAGGGGTACCCTTGGTGGGACAAGCCGCGCTGGCGGATACTATGGAAGACTTTATTATTAATGTGTTGAGCGCCCTTGTGATATCTGTCGCGGGCTTTTTTTCCGTAAGAAAAAAGCAGAGAAAATATTGTGAAGCTATAGCAGATGGAAATGGAATTTCAACAGGCGAGGAATCTTCTGTGCAGGAAATTTATGGATGCAATTATCCGGAGGAAAAATGAGTAGTTTATTAATCAAAAACGTTAAACATCTGATCAGCTGCGATGCTGAAGATAAGGTCCACGATAGTGTAAATATCTATTGTAAAGATGGACTCATCGTTGATATCAGCAAGGACATACACGAAGCTGACAAAGTGATTGACGCGACAGATATGTTGTGTTTTCCCGGCTTTATCAATACCCACCATCACCTGTATCAGATTTTTACCAGAAATCTGCCTCAAACGCAGAACAAGGAACTCTTTGACTGGCTCAGGATAAACTACGAAATCTGGAAGAATCTGGATGAAGATACGGTTTACTGCTCATCCAAGGCGGGTATGGCGGAACTGATGAAAAACGGCTGTACTACCGTTTCCGACCATCATTATGTCTTTCCGAAAGACAGCGGAGATTTAATTGGAGCGCAAATTGCAGCAGCTGATGAACTTGGTATACGTTCACACTTCACCCGCGGCAGCATGGATCTTTCACAGAAGGATGGAGGACTGCCCCCTGATTCAGTAGTGCAGACTGTTGATGAAATCCTTAAAGACAGCGCAGAACTCGTGGATAAATATCACGATAGTTCCTTTCAGGCCATGCACCGTCTGGCTTTGGCCCCCCTGCTCTCCTTTCTCAGTGTCTGACACTTTACTGCGGGAAAGCGCTAAACTGGCCCGTGAACTGGGAGTTCGCCTGCACACCCATCTGGCAGAGACTAAAGACGAAGAGGAGTATACTTTGGAAAACTTCGGTATGAGGCCACTGGCATACATGGAAAGTCTGGGATGGGTCGGTGATGACGTCTGGTATGCGCACGGCATTCACTTCAACACTGAAGAGCTGCAAGTCTTAGCCGCAACGGGCAC
>JAQWBU010000080.1 GCA_028706195.1 Eubacteriales bacterium | reverse complement strand
TCAAAGGCTTATTTAACAAAGACAATAAGAAAGATAAATAAAGAAATTTATTCAACTTTACAGCAGCATTGTGTGGTGGAAGCTGTTGTCAATTTAGGAGGACACCATGGCTAGAAATAAATCACTCGAGACATCCGGCAAGACAGTTGATATAGCTGTTGAGAAGGCATTGGAAGAATTGAAAGTCCGCAAAAATGAAGTGGATATAGAAATACTGGACGAAGGTGAGACCGGTGGTTTGCTTGGCTTTGGCCGCAGGCCGGCATTGGTCCGGGTAAGCCTAAAAGCCGATATCGTCACTCCGGACGACACCTCTGACGACGATTTCGATCTTGAAGACGAAGACGCTGAAGAGATTGAAGCTCTGGAATATGACGAAACTGATCGGGAAGAAGGAGAAGAAACTTCGGAACGCGGCTTCGCAGCAGCGGAGAACGCAATGCTGGATTATTTTCAGGATGTTCTTTCCGGTATCGGCATTCACGGCAGGATAGATTCCTATGTAGACGAAGAGGGCAGCCTGCACATCGATGTCAGCGGCTCAGACAGCGGGGCGGCAATCGGACGGCACGGCGAAACCCTTGATGCTTTGCAGTATCTGGCCAATGTGGTTGCCAATAAATATGTAGACGACTATCTGCGTGTCGTTGTCGATGTAGCAGGCTACCGCAAGAGATCTGAAGAAAGAATTCGGGATCTGGCTAATCGTACCGCAGACAAAGTAATGGCGACGGGGCGTGAGATGAAGCTGAAACCCATGAACCCGGCAGAAAGACGCCTTGTGCATATATGTCTGCGTGAGCATCCCGGTATAGTTACTTACAGTGAAGGTAGAGACCCCAGAAGACACATAGTAGTTGCACCCAGTGCAGGGGTTGAAGTAATAGATGACAAGAGAAAATGACAATTTAGTTGAGCAAAAACTTCACACTCACAGTGCTGAGTTTGATACTATTGCTGCTTTTTCGACACCGCCCGGCCAAAGTGGCTTGGCGGTGCTTCGTCTTTCGGGCCCTGAAGCCGCCTCTATTTGCGATCGGCTCTTCCGGCCCTATGGCGACAAATTTCCCTTGCCTTCCAAGATGGAGGGTTATACCATGGCCCCCGGCATTTGGGCAGGTATTGATGAAGTAGTCATAGCTGCTTTCAGAGCTCCTCATTCCTACACAGGTGAAGATGTCTACGAAATATCCTGTCACGGCGGAAATGCTGTGCGTCAGGCAATTCTGGACAGCCTGATCAATAATGGCGCGCGTCTGGCTGAGCCGGGAGAGTTCAGTAAACGAGCCTTTATCAGTGGCAAGATGGATTTGGCACAGGCAGAAGCTGTCATGGATATGATTCATGCTGAATCCGAACAGCAAAGCGAGCTGGCTTTCGCCCAATTGCGAGGCCGTCTTTCCAGGGCCGTTCGCACTGAACTGGATAAACTCTACGGAATTTTGGCTTTCCTTGAGACTTTGATGGATTGGGATGAAGAAGAAGCCAGACCGGAGGATAGACTGCAGGTCAGCCGCGATCTTGCTGCTTCGGAGCAAAGTCTGAGCCAGCTGGCAGACAGTTTCCGCTATGGCCGCATAGTGAGAGAAGGGCTTTCCGTTGTGATCGCCGGCAGGCCTAACGCCGGCAAGTCTTCTTTGCTGAATGCCCTGACCGCGAATGAACGCGCCATCGTCAGCGATATTCCGGGAACTACCCGCGATACGATCGAGATTGATCTCAATCTGGGCGGATATTTGCTTCGTCTGACTGACACTGCCGGTCTGGCTGTCAAATCTGATGACCCCATCGAGCAGGAAGGGATTAAACGCGCCCGGGAGGCAATGCAAAGTGCGGATCTTGTACTCTGGGTTCTGTCACCGCCGCTCGGTAGCGCCGCTGAACTCCAGGATGAAATCAATACGATCAAGCGGATACTTGACCGCGGTCAGAAAGTTCTGTTGATTTTGGGGAAGGATGATTTGCGCGCCACAGTGCCGGCAGAGGAAGATCCGGCCAGTTTTGCCGCTGAATATCTGGAGGATGTGCCAACTATCGCCTGGTCTGCCAGGCGTGAAGAGGATCTGGAAGACTTGCGCAATATCCTCTTGAATTACATTGAACAAGACACACTGGAACTGAACGTGAAGACTGATATTTCAGCGGAGAAAACATCCGCGCACGGTGTTCAGAGTCAGACATCCCCGGCTATTATGACTCATTCGCGGCACAAGGCGCTGGCGGATAAAAGTCTGGAGCAGGTGTCAGCAGCCCGGGAAGCGACAGATGCCGGACTTTCCTATGATTTGATCGCGACCTTGCTCCGGTCAGCTGTTGAAACCTTAGCCGGCATGAGCGGTGACGATGTTTCCGAGACTTTAATTGACACCATATTTTCACGTTTTTGTATCGGCAAATAAATTTTGTATAGCAAATGAAGAAATAACAATTAGATTATAGAGATGATGAATCTCACTTTAAGTTTTAGATAAATAATTATGACTACAATTCAGGAAGCAATTAATAAAGAAAATACATTCCTTGCGGATAGCGTTGACATAATCGTTGTGGGCGCCGGTCATGCCGGTTGTGAAGCTGCACTGGCTGCAGCCCGCCTGGGGAAAACTTGTATCCTCTTCACGATGACGCTGGACAGCCTGGCTAATTTGCCCTGCAATCCGAATATAGGCGGCACTGCCAAGGGCCAATTGGTGCGTGAAATTGATGCGCTCGGCGGCGAGATGGGGAAAATTGCCGACCGCAATATGATTCAGTTCCGCATGCTTAACGCCTCCAAAGGACCAGCGGTAATATCACCACGTGCCCAAATGGATCGTGTCCATTACCAGAGAGATATGAAGAGCACTCTGGAGCAGGAAGCAAAGCTCCAGCTGGTGCAGCATGAGATAGTTGATGTGCTTCTGGCTGAAGATGACGGTAGTGGATCGAAGCAGGCTTGTGGTGTTATGTCATCCACAGGGGGCATCTATCAGGCTCCCATCGTGATTCTTGCGCCCGGAACTTTCCTGGATGCGCGAGTAATAATCGGAGACTCTATCATCGATTCCGGCCCTGATGCATTAGCGCCTGCACGCGGCTTGGGTCAATCCCTGATTGACATGGGCCTTCCCACCAGAAGATTCAAAACCGGAACTCCCGGTCGCTTTCATCGGCGCAGTCTGCACCTGGACGAGATGACGCTTCAGAATGGAGATGACACTCCGCGACCTTTTTCATACGATAACGATGATGATCAGGCGTGGCAGCCGCGAGCCAATATACCTTGCTATCTGACCTGGACCTCAGACGGAACAAAAAAGCTTCTGAGTGACAATATGCATCGCTCACCGCTTTATTCGGGTCTGATCGAAGGCATCGGACCACGTTACTGTCCCTCCATTGAGGACAAAATTGTCAAATTTCCTGATCATGATCGTCATCATGTGTTTCTTGAGCCCACAGGTCTGGATACAGAGGAATATTATGCATCCGGCCTGTCATCCTCCATGCCGGAAGAGGTGCAGCGTGACATGTTGAAGACCGTTCCAGGGATGGAAGATGCTGAAATGATGCGCCCTGCCTATGCCATTGAATACCTGTGCGTGGATCCGACGACACTGAAGCAGACGCTGGAACTGAAAACAGTAGACGGCCTGTTTCTGGCAGGACAGATCAACGGTTCGTCCGGCTATGAAGAAGCAGCGGCTCAGGGGCTGGTGGCGGGAATTAATGCCGTGCACAAGTTGGACGAAAAAGAGGATTTCATCGTTGACCGTTCGGACGGTTATATCGGAGTTTTGATTGATGACCTGGTGACCAAAGGCACCAACGAACCCTATCGTATGATGACGTCCCGCGCTGAGTACAGACTCTTGTTGCGTCAGGACAACGCTGATCAGCGTCTTACTCCCAAGGGTTACGAAATCGGATTAATATCCGAAGACAGATATCAGCGTTTTTTGAAAAAACAAGAAGCGGTGACAGCTGAAATTGAACGTCTCAAAAATACAAGAGTTGACGCATCTGAATTGTCGGACCGTGTCTTGCAGGCCATGAACAGCACGCCTTTAAAGCAGCCTGCTTCTCTTTACAAATTACTGAAGCGGCCTGAAGTGACATACGAAGGACTGGCTGAAGTAGATCCCGATCGGCCAGATTTGCCGCCTTCGGTCATCGAGACTGTCTCGATCCGGATCAGTTATGAAGGCTATACGCGTCTGGAACATGAGCGCGTAGAGCGTTTCCGCCGTCTTGAGCACAAAAGACTGCCCGCGGGAAGCAATTACATGGAAATTAAGGGTTTACGGCTCGAAGCGCGACAGGCTTTGACTAAGCGTCAGCCAAGTTCAGTTGGCCAGGCCGGCCGGCTATCCGGAGTTTCTCCGGCAGATGTTCAGGTGCTTCTGGTTTATCTGGAGCAACAGTCACGTCAGCATGATCGGCAGGAGGCTGTCAGTGAAAATTCAGACGATTGAGTTTGCCGCCGAAAGGGCGGGTCTGGAATTATCAAGCGAAACGCTGGAACAGATCCAATTATATATCGCTCGCCTTTTGGAGAAAAACAAAGTGATGAACCTGACAGCGATTACTGAGGAAAACGAGATCGCGGACAGTCATCTGCTCGACAGCTTTTTGCTCCTGCCTTATGTGCGGGGTACGAGCATGATCGATGTGGGAACCGGTGCCGGATTTCCCGGTCTGCTGGTGAAACTGCTGCGACCTGAATTAAATGTAGTGCTGCTGGATTCCACGAAAAAACGTATCAGCTTTTTGGAAGAAATTATTGATGAACTGGCTTTGTCGCAGATCACTGCCGTACACGGCCGGGCGGAAGAGCTGGCGCATAAGCCTGAGTATCGGGAGCAGTTCGATACAGCTGTGGCCCGCGCAGTCAGTGCGCTCGATATTTTAGTTGAATTATGCCTTCCACTGGTGAGACCTGGTGGCAGGTTTCTGGCCATGAAAGGTAAAGAGGATGAGCTGGAGCTGGCGGCGAAGGCTATCCCTCTGCTCGGGGGCGGTAAAGCCACTGCAGATCACTATCTGCTGCCGGGCACAGATATACAGCGCTCCATGGTGATTGTTCCCAAGGAAAAACCCACTAAACAGCGTTACCCTCGGCCTTTTGCAGCCATTAAGAAGTTCCCTTTATAAGCCGATCTATGTTAAAATAGTAGTAGATGTTCCCGTCTTTTTTGCGCTCTTTTTTAGTGTAAATGAGACTTATATTAAGGAGGCCTGAATGGCAGAAAAGGAAAAAAATTCCTATCTGGACAGAGAAGCTTCAGTTGATGAAGCGTTCCAAAATCCTGACAATCAACCCATCCCGGTAGATATAGATCATGAGATGCGCCAATCATTTATCGATTACGCTATGAGCGTAATCACGGACCGGGCGTTGCCTGATGTGCGTGACGGTTTGAAGCCGGTACACAGGCGTATTCTCTATTCAATGTATACGCAGGGCTTTACCCATGATAAAGCCTATCGCAAATGCGCGACGACAGTCGGCGATGTTCTGGGTCGTTTCCATCCGCACGGTGATGCGTCTGTTTATGATGCATTGGTGCGCCTGGCACAGGATTTCTCCATGCGCCATCCTCTGGTGGATGGTCACGGCAACTTTGGTTCGCGTGATGGCGACCCTCCCGCAGCTTATCGTTATACTGAAGCGCGTCTAACCCGTCTCGCGGGTGAGATGATGAAGGACCTCAACAAGGATACTGTTGATTTCCAACCCAACTACGATGACAGATTGGAAGAGCCGACTGTTTTGCCGGCTGCATTCCCTAACCTGCTTGTTTCGGGATCGACCGGTATTGCAGTTGGAATGACTACCAATATCCCGCCGCACAATCTGCGGGAAGTTATTGCCGGCACCATACATCTGATTGATAATCCCTATGCCGACAGTGATGAACTCATGCAATTTATCCCCGGACCGGACTTCCCGACCGGAGGTCAGATTATCGGAACTTCGGGAATTCGCTCTGCTTACCGCACAGGCCGCGGCAGAATAGTTGTACGTGGTCACACTGAAATAGAAGAAATGCGCGGCGGAAGATATCGTATCCTTATTCACAGCCTGCCCTACATGGTTAATAAGGCCCGTTTGATTGAACGCATCGCAGACTTAGTCAAAGACAAGCGCGTTGAGGGCATCTCTGATGTCCGGGATGAGTCTGACCGCCACGATTCGGTGCGTGTTGTCGTCGAACTGAAACGCGACGCCACACCGATGGTTGTGCTGAATCAACTCTATCGTCATACGCAGCTGCAGGATACTTTCAGCGCTATCATGATTGCGCTGGTTGAGGAGAACGGCAAATACGTTCCCCGCTTACTTTCCTTAAGTGATATTCTGGGACATTTTATAACGCATCAGCGTTCAGTTATCAGCAGGCGCACTCAGTTCGATCTGGGGAAGGCTGAAGCCCGGCGTCACTTGGTTGAAGGTCTGCAGCTTGCCATCGACCACATCGATGAAGTTATCAGGATCATCCGCAGTTCTGACGATGAGGATCAAGCGAAAATCCGCTTAAGCGAACGCTTCGGATTGTCTGAAAAGCAGTCACAGCACGTCGTTGACATGCGTTTAGGCCGGCTTTCCGGATTGGAACGCGAGAAACTAAATGCTGAACACAAAGATCTGACTGGAAAGATCGACTATTATCGCAGGATATTAAGTGAAGACAGTCTGATGCGCCAGATCATGAAAGAAGAATTGCAGGATATCGCTGACAGATATGGTGATGATCGCAGGAGTGAATTTGAAATCGGTGAC
>JAQWBU010000079.1 GCA_028706195.1 Eubacteriales bacterium | reverse complement strand
ATGCTCATAACTGAGTACTGACGTGCCAGATCATCCTCTTCGTCAACGTTGACTTTGCCAACTTTGGCACGACCGTCAAAATCTTCAGCCAAAGCCTCAACTATTGGTCCCACCATGCGGCACGGACCGCACCAGCTGGCCCAGAAATCAACCAATACAGGTTGCTCGCTTTCTAAAACTTCCTCTTTAAAATTTGCTTTTGTTAATGTAACTGTCATGGTACTTCTCCTTCATAAGAAATAATTTATCTTGTGCGTTGCACTTTTGATCTTGTACATGATAATAAGTTGTTCCTGCTTTTTACACTTTAGTGTCTAAGGTTACCTTCTCATTTTCGAGCGTGATGTTACTTGATAACTCATCATGAAGGTAGATTTATGCATGATGATTGATCAGATAAATTCCTGCAGGAGAGAGCCGGCAGGCACCACGGTCGGTGAAACGGCAGGCAGTTGTTCGCAGATCCAGACCAGACGTGAAGCTTCCTGCACAGCCCGACGCAAATTGGAAAAACCGTCCGAATTTCTGGTATAGGTTGAAGTTCCCAGCGTCCCATCGAAGAAACGCTCCAGTGATTCGTTTATCTTGTTGCGGGCAAGTGGAGCGATAACCGTAAATTCATAAGGCAGCAGGGAGTTTATATAGTAATCCGCTGCGGCCAGATAAGCAGGAATAAAATCCTTTTCTGCGCGGTCAATCATCGGCCAGTAGTCGATAGTATCCATTGCGGAAGAACCCCGCTTGTTGACGTCACGGCTAATGCGGCGCAACATGCGGATATCACTGTTGGAGATCATTCTGGCATCTGCAAGAACCCGGCCGTGCGGCATGATAAAATAGCTCAGGCGCGCTTCTTTTGCAACATGGGAAGTTACAGTTTCATTGAGACCGTGGAGGCCTTCAATAATTACGATATCTCCTTGATTCAGCTTAATCTTCTTGTGATCTTCGTAGAATCTACGTCTCCTGGCAAATTCAAAAGTCGGTATTGCCACTTCGCCGACCCGAAACAGGTGTTCCAGAGATGCACCCAGCAATTCCAAATCCAGCGTATCAATACTTTCATAATCGGGACGTCCTTCGTCATCGTAACGAAGATCTTCCTCGCGGTAAAAGTCATCCAACTCAATAGGAATTGTATTTCTGCCGTTTGCAGTTAAGATCTGCGACAAGAGTCTGGATGAGGTGGTTTTGCCAGATGAAGTAGGACCGGATACGAAAATGGCTCTGATTTTGTCATCTGCTAAAACCCTCTCGGCAAAAGCATTGACCTGATCCGAAAACATTTTTTCCGATGCGGCGACAAAGTTAGGGTATTTACTGCTGCCTAACTGATCCTCAAGATCGTCGACTGTAAGTATAATCAGTTCTGAAATTGTCGCCATCAGTGTCGTCCTTTCAATATATAAAAAGATGCTGTAGAGTTTTTCAGGGCATATTATATTTTTGTGAATTGTTCGGTTTTTAAGATCCGACTTAGCCTTCGGGTTCCGAGTTTAGAGGATCAGTTGGAGACTCTTCAACTGCTGGAGGATCCTCAACTGCTGGAGGATCAGTTGGAGGTTCAGTTGGAGGTTCAGTTGGAGGCTCAGTCGGTGCGGCCGTATCATCGGTAGATCCGGAGTCCATCGCAGAAGTTTCATCGGTACCACCAGTCTCAGCAGATTGAGTCACATCAGTTTCAGTCTCATCTGTTTCCTCACCGCTAGTCACGGTTTCAACAGTAGTAGTTGTAACTTTGGACAAGCCACCCTCTATATTGACATTGCCGTAGCTATAAGTTCTCCTGACGACCGGAGCAGCCTGTACAGCTGCAGTGGAGATTGTAACATCTGAGGAGTCCGTTTCACTTGGATCCTGCTCAGTAGGATCATGGTCGGATGTCTCTGAGGAGTCCATGGAAGATGGTATTTCCGTCCCCGAGTTTTCACCGCCGGGGATGGTCGCTATCATATGCGCTGTTTCTTCGGGTTCAATCATGACACCGGCCTGGGACAGTTTATTGGCTACAAGCAGAGCAAAAACCACTATAACAACGGTACAAGCGGCAACGATGATCAGATACACGCGCTTAACTTTATTGCGTATTTCTCTTATCTGAGGTGGTTCTGCTGGAGCAATTTTTCTGTCCTTTGCAGACACGTTCCTCTTTTTTCCAGGAGCATCCGGAATCAGTTTCTCAGTTCTTCTTGACGTTCGTGTCTGTTTCCTTTTATCTCTTAAGTTTTTGTTTTGATTCATGCCGGGATCACGCGTCTGCCCCATGGTTGGTAGGCTCCTCACTAAAGCATTGCTCTTATTCAGAATTAAGATTAATAATAACATACGAAAAGTAGAGCGTTTAGGGCGAAATACAAGTGAATTTGTCTGCTAAATAATTGCCTTTAGCTTTACAAGGTGCGTTTCCAGGTTTTTGGGGAAAAGAACAAAAGGACCGGCAGCAGTTCCAAGCGACCCACAATCATCAGAAGGCTCATTACAATTTTTGAAAAGTCATTAAGCTGTGAATAATTTGAGGCGGGGCCTGTCGCTCCCAAACTCGGACCGACATTATTCAAAGCTGTCACAGCTTGTGATAAAGATGTCGTCAGATCGGGACCGTCAAGAGAAATCAGCAGAGTGCCCAGAAATAGAAACATTAAATATATGCACAGATAACGCAAAACTGACTGTTTCATGCTCTCATGCAGAATCTCACCATCCATGCGCACAGCTGATACTTGCCGCGGTTCACGCGTTTTGCTCATTTGTTCACGCACGGATTTTATATAAACAACTACACGTGAAACCTTAAGACCACCTGCGGTCGAGCCTGCTGATCCACCGATCATCATGGCCAGAAGCAGCAAAACCTGACTTACCAGGGGCCACAAGGTGAAGTCCACTGTTGAGTACCCTGTAGTACTCATTAGTGAGCTCACAGTGAAGAACGAGTGTTCAAAAGAATGGGCGGGTGAATTTCCATATATACGAAGATTATTGAAAAAGACCAGGAACGCTACCGTCAGGAATATCCCCAAATACCATCTCAGCTCCTCGCTTTTCAAGCCTTTTTTAATACCCCGGGTGAGGCTGATAAAATACACCTGAAAGTTGACACCGAAAAGGAACATGGCTATCGTCAGAACCCAGTTAATGTAGGAGCTATTGTAATAACCGATACTGGCGTTTTTACTGGAAAACCCGCCCGTACCGGCAGCGCCAAGACCATGGATAAGTGCATCAAAAAAAGACATATCCCCCAGATACAATAAAAGGATGGTAAGCAGGGTCATAGCGAAATAAATAGCATAGAGAGTTATTGCGGTCGTACGCAGGCGAGAAGTCAATTTACCAAAATTAGGGCCTGGCATTTCGGCCTTCATTATGTTTACTGAACTCGCTGATCCTGAGGTGATCAGGAAGGCAAATACAAGTACCCCCATGCCACCTACAAAGTGTGTGAAACTGCGCCAGAAGAGACTGAAATGTGACATTGCCACCACGTCCTGCATTATGGTGGAGCCTGTAGTGGTGAATCCGGATGCTGATTCGAAGAAAGCATCGACGAAGTTACTGATCTCGCCTGCCAGCATGAAGGCTAAGGCACTGGCTACAGAAATAAGAAACCAGGTGAGAAAGGTAATAATCATACCCTCGCTAGCACGAAGACGCAGTTTCTCCGGTTTTCTAATAGTCACAAGTGTAGCCAGGAGGAAAAGTGCAGCTGCTACCAGACCGAAGCTAGCTAACGCCTGCTTAGTCTCGCCATAAAAAAGAGCTACAATAATCGGAAACAAAAACAAAGCTGAGCATATCTGGAAAATACGTCCCAATACAAAGCGGACAGAACTGTAATTCAAATTCAGCCTCCCAAAATATCGTCCAGATCCGACAGACGTTTTCCACTTGTGACTACAATTACACGGTCTCCGGCCAGAATCATATCCTGACCGGCGGGAAATATGATTTCCTGACCGCGCAAGATGCAAGCCAGGCGCAGTGAAGGCCTCAGATGCAAATCATTCAGTGTTTTGCCCAAAACCTGGCTCTGCGGACTGGCGATAAACTCGAGCGCTTCCACCCTGCCCTCTGCAAAACGATACAGCGCTTCCACGGCCGAACCTTCGGTATTGGCCAGCGAACGTATCTCACGCACTAACTGATCAGACACAATGCGATGTGGCGTAAGAATGTTTTGCAAATCCTGATCGTCCACAATTTCCAAAAGACGGGTGCGATTAATTTTCGTAATTGTTTTGCTGACGCCGCTTTTCGAAGCGAATATAGATGCCAATACGTTTTCCTCATCAATTCCGGTTAAGGAAATGAAGGCATCAAATTGTTCGATACTGGATTCTTCCAGAATCTGATGATCTGTGCCGTCGGCGCGTATAACATCAACCCAAGGGTAGTTTTTGTACAGAAGCTCGGCGATCTCTTTATCGCGTTCAATTATTTTTACTTTGAATTTCTGCTTGTGCATCAAGCCGAGCAGCCAGTATGAGATTGCTCCACCGCCCACAATCATTACATTCTTGATTGTAGGCGCTTTAGTGTTGGTGCGCCTGTAAAAATCCAGCAATGTTTCAACTTCGCCGGTCACATGAATGGTGTCGCCGGCTCTTATCACACTGCTGCCATCAGGAATAAATACCTCTTCGCCTCTCTGAATCACACAGACCATCAGGTCGACACCACAAACCTGTTTGAAGTCGATCAGCTTCAAATCCTTAAGCAGACTGTCCTTTGGCACGCGCACAGCAACTATATGTACTTTTCCATTGTAAAAAGTCTCTACACTGATCGCTGAGGGATAGCGCAACATTCGAATTATCTCTTGCGCAGATTCCAGATTAGGATTGATTAACGCTGTAATTCCCAAAGATTTTCTGACAAAAGGTACTACAGGCGAATAATCATGATTTACAACACGGGCGTACGTCTTCTTCGCTCCCAGACTTTGCGCCAGAATAGCTGAGATAAGATTAACCTCGTCGGAGCCGGTCATAGAGAAAAAGGCGTCACATTTATCGACTCCGGCCTCTACCTGGGTGACATAATTGGCAGCGTTGCCGACTATGCCCGACAAATCATAGTCTTCAATCACGGATTCCAGGATTTCTTCTTTTTTCTCAATGAAAGTAAGGTCGTGACCTTCAACGACAAGTTCACCCGCGATGCTGCGGCCGTATTTACCCGCTCCGGCAATAACGATTTGCATTTCAACGCCTCCTCGCGCAGATCCATGCAGCAATGTGCTGATTGGAAATATTAGCAATACTAGCACATCTGAGCAGTCTCTTCTGCTATTCTAAACTTAATAAACTAATAGGGAAAGGTGAGGGCGGTGCAAGTATATTCAAGACTGATAGATCCTAATAATAAAGAGCAAATAAGGTCCCGGCAGCGTCTGCTGGAATCTGTCGGAATCCGGCTTGACCCGCTGATCGACTGGTCGCTGGCTCTCTATAGTGAAGATCAGATGCTGGCAACGGGCTCCTGCTTTCGCTACACCCTGCGCTCCATCGCTGTAGCGAGAGAACATCAGGGAGAGGGACTCATGGCGCAGCTCATCACCGCCCTGGAAAAGGAAGCCACCCGCCGTTCAATCGACCGGCTCATGCTCGTCTCGCAGCCCAAAGACAGGCAACTCTTTTCTGCCGTGGGCTTCACAAAAGTGGCCGAGACCAGGCGAGGTGTAGCCCTGATGGAGAACAGCGCCCAGCTCTTTACTGATTTTTTGAAAAAACTCGAAGCTGAACTTTGCCTGCTTCCAACCGATGAAACGGGAACAGCACAGAGAGCAGCTATTGTCATGAATGCGAATCCCTTCACTAAAGGCCATCGCTATCTGGTTGAGTCAGCTTTGCAGGAATGTGATCAGCTTCTGCTTCTGGTGCTCTCAGACGATCCCGCGAAAGGTTTTTCCTTTGAACAGCGCTTTGAAATGGTCAGACGCGGCTGTGCCGATCTGCCTCAGGTTCTCGTCGCCGCCAGCGGGCCTTACGCTGTGTCCACAGCCAGTTTCCCCTCCTACTTTTATCCACCCTCAGAAGTAGATGAGAAATCTCAGTTACTGAACGATGAAGCTGAACTTGATGCTGCAATTTTCGCTCGCATAGCGGATTATTTGGGTATCAGTAAACGCTTTGTCGGCAGCGAGCCCTCTTCCGCCATAACAAATTTCTACAATCAAGTGCTAAACAGAGAACTGTTAGCTCATGGTCTGGAGCTGCGAATAATAGAAAGACTCACTCAAGACGAGAAAGCTGTCAGCGCTTCCAGCGTACGCGAGTTTTTGAAAAATAAAAATTATGCTGCTGCTGAAAAGCTTGTGTCGCCTACGACCTGGGATTTTCTGATGCATCTTCGTGCAGACGATACAGCACCTGACCCTGAAAGCTGAATTCATGCTTTTCCGCCAAATCAAGTATTGACGTGTTTACATCATCACGAACTTCCAACATCTCATCGTAGTCGGGCGGTGCATAGAAATATAGCGACAAATTCACACCTTCGCGTGGCAGCTCCGAAAAGTAAACGACATAAGTATCGGTTTCAATGTCTTTATGTTCTGAGAGAAGTCTGATCACGTCCTGACGGAAAGCTTCCATCCGTTCCAAGGACAGGGTCCAGGGCAGAGACATAGTCAGGTCAACACGGCGTTTTTCGCGCAAGGTACCGTTTGAAATAACGCCGGAGGCCAGCTTGTTGTTAGGAATTGTCACAATAGACTGATCTATGGGGCGGATTCTGGTTGAGCGCAGGCCGATCGAGAGCACTGAACCGG
>JAQWBU010000078.1 GCA_028706195.1 Eubacteriales bacterium | reverse complement strand
CCTCGTATTATAAAGTAGTAGTGTTTATAGTCCCTCTCCAAGGACTAAATGCTATAATTTTCACAGACGCTGTGGATTAGTCAATCACTCCTAACGCTAGACGTTTTCAGAAAGGCAATAACCACAGCCGTTTGTTTAATTGGTAATTAGTTGGATAACGCATGACGTTTTATTTAGAACGAGGTTACATTCGACAAACCGGTCTGTGGAAGAAAACAGTGTCAAATATAACACAAAGGAGCACTCTTTATGATCTACGCAGGAATTGATGTTGCAAAGAACAAGCATGATTGTCTTATTGTTGATTCCAATGGGAAGGTACTTTCCCAAGCATTCACCATCACCAACAATAAACAGGGTTTCGACGAATTATTTGCGAATCTCAGAATTCACTCAAAAGACTTATCAGAATTAAAAGTAGGGCTGGAAGCAACCGGCCACTACAGCGATAATCTTTTAGAGTTCTTGATCGCCAATGATTTACCCACGACGGTGATCAATCCGTTACATACTAATCTTTATAGAAAAGGTCTAAGCCTTAGAAAGACGAAAACGGATAAGGTCGATGCTCACTCTATTGTGACTATGCTTAGGACAGAATGTTTAAAGCCCTACTCACAGTCATCTTACCATGTTCGTGAGTTAAAGTCACTAACCAGATATCGTTTCTCTCTGGTGCAGGATTGTGCAAGACTCAAGTCTTCTTTTGCAAGGCTCTGCGTCATTCTCTTCCCCGAACTAGAGAAGTTGGTTCCATCGCTTCACATGGCCTCTGTATACGCTTTATTGTCTGAATTGCCAAATGCCAGAGCAATATCGGAATGTCACCTCACCAGGCTGACAAATCTGCTTTCTGAAGCTTCTAAAGGTCGATACAACAAGGATAAAGCTATTGAAATACGTAATGCAGCTAAGGTCTCCATCGGGTCGTACAGCGAAGTAAAATCGCTCGAATTACAGCAGACCCTTCAACTCATTCAAATGATGGAGAAGCAGATTGCACAGGCCGAGGAGAGAATAAATCCAATCGTGGATAGTCTACATAGTCCCATTATGACTGTACCCGGCATTGGCTACCGTATGGCTGCCATCATCATTGCAGAGACAGGGAATTTCGCTGATTTTGACAAGGCTGAGAAGGTGCTCGCTTTTGCAGGGTTAGAACCTTCTGTATACCAGTCAGGGCAACTGACCTCCACACATGCAAAAATGGTTAAGCGTGGCTCAAAATATCTACGCTATGCACTATTTAATGCTGCAAAGTATGTCTGCCATTGGGACGAAGGCTTCCGTCAGTATCTGGCTAAGAAACGTGCTGAGGGGAAACCATACAACATAGCTGTTTCTCATGCAGCTAAGAAGCTAACACGGGTAATCTTTCATCTGGTTAAAACTAATCAGTCTTTTTCCAGATAGGATTTAAGCAGACTTCATAATGATTTTTTGAGCAGCTCCTTGGGGTGCTCTATTTGTCATGCAATTATCAAGGTACAATTTTCTCTAAAATGCACTTATACAGTCCATTCAAAAAATTTCATTTTAGGGCTTGACTTTTAATAGTTAGTCTTTCTGTTTGTTGTCGTGGCCAGTATAACCTATAGAATTCTACGCTACAATGGGTTTGGAGGTGAGTTGCGTTTATCCAATGTAAGTTGCAATTTTATTGATTTGTATTCTGCCTCCATACAGATAGCTTCCACCCATCTTGCTCACAGAACCATTTTAGTTCTTTCCAGGTCCCTGCCTTTTCTGTATCTGGTCTTCACACAATGACACATCATACTCAGATATGATCTCTTCTAGCAATTGCACTGCATTTTTTATATATCCGGCACATTTAGTTTGGAACACGTCAGTCTGTCTTGCAGCTATTAACTGCTTCTCATCACTTATGTCATACTCTATTAACTCCTTGCAGCTTATTGACCCATTAAGCTTTCCAAATCTAGCTGCAAAATCCTTTACTATTAAATAATTAACAGCCTTAGAATGTTTGTCTTCTTTATCGTTTTGCCCATACTTCTCATCAAGCTGTGATGCACTGTTTGTAAAAACGATCTCCCCAGTTTCGCTGAGTGTAATTTCTAAATCGCCGTCACTGTATTTGATGGCATTGCCGATAACATTACTGAAAATGCGGGACAAAGCTCTACAATCGAGCCTACGCTGTACTTTGCACTCCGGCATTGTAATCACAGGTGTAATTCCACTGTTCTTCAAAGCGGCATAATATGCAGAAACGCTTTCCTCCAAAACGCTGTTCACAACCATATCTTCATACCTCATGTCATTTATCGCAGATGTGATGATGGAATAGCCGAAAAGCTCTTCCGTGAGTTGCTTCATAGCCTCCGTGCGGTTCTCGATTATGGCGAGATAACAGTCAACAGTTTCGGATTTATCTTCCCGCTTCAGTAAATCTAAATAGCCATATATGGCGGTGAGTGGCGTTCGCAGGTCGTGGGAGATGTTTGTTACAGCTTCTTTCAGTTCCAGATCGCCGCTTTGAAGCTGTCTGCGCTCGTGTCTGAGCAAGCGGATCTGTGTGTTAAGCGCAGCGGCGAGCCTCCTCATGTGGCGGTCACCGCTGGAAATAGTAATCAGGGTGTTTGTGTCGATGTCCATCCTTGCGCTCAGTTCCGTGCAGATCTCGTCAGTCGCTCTGTGAAGCAACGCGATATTAATAAATCATCACAGAAATAATGAGCACAAGAACCGCACATAATAGGCAAAGCCAGAGCATGGACTACCCTCCTTACTTTAAGTCTTTTTTACGGAAGCATAACACACCACACATCGTCGATGCAAGTATAATAAACAACGAATAAAGCGGCATCTGCCATAGATGTGGTGTTGACTGCGTGGAAATCTCTATGGCCTGTCCTGTGGGAAGAAAATCGAGGAAAAATTGATAGACCTCTCTCTTTGTTCCTGTTAGAAACTGTGGATTTTCAATCTGTTCCGTTGAGGCACTACCCAAAGAATCTGTAAAAACATAGCTGTCGTAGAACTGTGGCGCATTCAGTCTTGCGTTTATAAAAGTAGCCAGAAGAAGCAGTGCAACAATCATGAGGATACAGACCACAGCGGCGACCGCCTTGTTCTGGTTCAGCATACACAGCAGTGTAAATAGCGCAGTACTGGCCATAACCGTCATAAATGCAATGAGAATGAGGACGATCACCGCGACAATATTCATCTCAGGTCGCCCAAGCAGTGGAATTCCAAATGCGGCGACAGCGGTGATATAGGAAAGACACATAACAATTCCTGCCGTTGAGCAGGTAATGAAGTTGGACAGGTAGATCGCACTTCTCGTATGACCGACGATAAGCTTATTACGGATTGTTCCATCGCTATATTCTGTGCCGATATAAAGGCTGCAAAATGCGGCGGTTACAACTCCGATAATCACCGGGAAGATGAAAAACAGTTGATCCGGCGTCGCTGTGGGATCATTTATAAGCTTCTGAATAACGCCGAATATTCCTGCAGCAAACATGAACGCCATGCATATCCAGAATACCTTATCTTTCTTCAAACGTGCAAAATTTGCAATTAGTAGCCTATTCATGCGTGGCACCTCCTAACAAGCTAATGTAATAGCTCTCCAGGCTTTCGTCACGCTCATGCATTGACAGCACCTCGCAGTTTTCCTTGGCAAGAGCCAGTGTAAGGGCTGTAACATTCACTTTTGCGAACACATCAGCTTCACTTTCCGATATTACACTGTAATTCAGCCCCAAGCTATCCAGCGTTCGTGTCAATGCCTTCACATCGGAGACGGTTATCCGGACGCATTTCCGACAAGCGTCTTCAAGTTCACCGGCACTTATCTCTTTAACCATTTGCCCGTGGTCGATGAAGCCGTAATGTGTTGCTAGACGAGACAGCTCGTCGAGGTTGTGGCTCGAGATGAGGACGGTTATTTGCTGCTCCTTGTTCAACTTCAAAATCAGCTCGCGTATCTCGATAATGCCTTCGGGATCAAGACCATTCACTGGTTCGTCGAGAACCAAAAAGTCCGGATCGCCTGCAAGCGCTACGGCGATGCCCAGACGCTGGCGCATACCGAGCGAAAAGTTCTTTACTTTCTTCTTACCGGTGTTTTCAAGACCGACCAGTTTGAGAGTATCCGAAATACCCTCGAAGGACGGTAGACCGAGAACTCTGTATTGCTCTTTCAGATTATCCTCGGCAGTCATGTCAAGATATATGGACGGGGTTTCCACCACCGCACCCATTCTACGGCGTTTCTTCACAATATCCGCATTGGTGTTTTTTGTGCCATATAGCGTAAACCAGCCAGATGTGAGACTTTGCAATCCGCAGATCAGCCGGATGAGCGTCGTTTTGCCCGCTCCATTTTTGCCGACAAAACCGTAGATTGCACCCTTTTCGATATGCATGGAAAGCCCGTCCAGAGCCTTGAAGCTTTTGTAGTGTTTTGACAGGTCTTCCGCTGTCAATATATATTCCATATCAATGCCTCCTTTAGTTGATAGTGATATGGTAACACCATGTGGTAAAGGCAGTGGTTAAGGAAATGGTAAAGATTTAGTAAAGCTTTATTCCTCATGCAGCTTAAACCCGATTCCCCAAACGGCCTCAATGTAATCCTTATCGGTGACCTCTCGCAGCTTTTTCCGCAGATTGCTGATATGCACCTTTAGGGAACTTTCCATACAGTCCGGCGTGTCAAGACTGATGAGATCAAGCAGCCGGGATTTAGTCACCACCTGAGATGAATTGAGCATAAGTTGCTTTAGGATGGCGTACTCCGTTTTGGTAATCTTAACTGGGATATTGCTTATGCTGACAGTATGTGCGGCGGTATCCATGGCCAAATCCTTAAAGGTCAGCACGGAAGAGGTACTCGTTGCGGAAGCGTTACGAAACTGTACCACGACACGGGCAAGCAGTTCCTTCATATCAAAGGGCTTTGCGATATAATCCGCCGCGCCGCCCATGAGTAGCCCAACCTTATCACTCACATCTACCTTGGCACTGACGACGATGACTGGGATTCCTGCGAGTTTCGGCAGGATCTCCTCGCCATTTAACCCCGGCAGCATCAAATCCAGAAGTATCAGATCGGGACGATGATTTGACAAAAGCAGTAGCGCCTCTGTTCCAGAATATGCCCGCAGAATGCCATAGCCTTCCTTTGTGAGCATCTCCTCAAGCATATTGCCAATGTAAACATCGTCGTCAACAATCATTATGTTTTTCGTGTTAATCATTTTGGAGACTCCTTTAAGCTTTTGGTTCCAAGAACATAATAAACCGTGAACTACCCCCACTTACAGAAGTTAGGGGCTTCTCAGTTCATCTGGGTTCGTAACCCCACCCTGCATCAGATATGCTTTTTGACAAATGTCTGTTCTTTACCATATTCTTTATTTCAAGCTTTTCATGAGCTATAAGGTCATACTCATCTATCAGCTTGTTTGCTACCTTGTGTGCTATATCCCTTCGTTGATTATGTACCTTTTCATGGGCTTTTGCCAGCCTGATAACAGCTTTCTTCCTTCGATTGCTTCCCTTCATTTTCCGTGATACCCCCCGTTGTGCCTTCTTTAGCTGTTTCTCTGCTCTGCGGTAGGTTTTTGGCGAAGGGAAAAAGGCTTCATCCGATGTTATACAGAAATCTGCCACTCCCATGTCTATTCCAACAATCCTGCCTGTCTTCTCAAGCGGTGATGATATTGTATCACACGAGAAGCTTGCATAGTATTTACCGTTCTTTCTGATGATTGAACAGGTTTTCACATTACCTTCAACACTTCGGTGAAGCTTTATTTTGACACTGCCTATGCAGGATAGCTTTAGCCTTCCATTCTCAATCGAATAACCACTTTGTGGGTATGTGAAGCTACTATATTGTCAATACCTGACTTAATTCATTTTCAAAAGTTAACATATTCTCATATGGTTTGCAATTCATCCCACACTGGTTCAAGTCCTTTTGCTTTAATTTTTGTATTTAGATGTAGGCTCCTGACTGAGCAAAATCTTATCCCTGCTTCAACGGCCCCTCCTCCTGCCGGTGAACTACGTTTTTACCCAACGTCATTTTACTGCCCGACTTTATTAAGAATATAACAGCTGAAACGATAAAGGGAAGTCCGCCAATAAGGCCGACGATTGCCGGGCCAAGCAGCGTGTTATAGCTGCCTTTGAGCATATAAATCGGCAGTGCAGCGCCCGCATTGACTGTCGAATGTATCATGGCAGCGGGGATGGCGCTTTGCAGTTTGATTGATATATAGCCTTCTATAGTTCCAAGCACAACACAGAAAAAGATCATGGCCAGAATGCCGAGCCATGGATAGCCCCAATAGTCGGTTCCGTAATTGTGACCCATCACGATAACAGGCAAGTGCCAGATTCCCCATATTGCACCTGTAATAATTAACGCAGCCCTGTCAGATAAGAACATGCGCAGTTTTGGGAGCAGATACCCTCTCCAACCAAGCTCTTCACCCATGGTGGGTATGATATTTATAATCGGGCCGATGACAACAACAGTCAGAACCTGAACAATCAGCAGAGTAGATGCGGTAAGCCCCTGCATACCAGTTGAAGCTACCTGTCCTTGTAGCGTTGTAAGCTCGGGGTCAAACGAAGCGGGGAAAATCAGAAAATAAACCGCTCCACTCAGAAACAACAAGACTGTCGGGCCGAAGTACAATAACAGATAATCCTTCACATGCCCCTTGAAGTGAGGGCGCAGATACATATTCCCAAATCCTTCATTTGTTATAAGCCGTGTTAATATGCTACTCAGCGCAGGTACAAACATAGCTGCCGCAATGATTACCACTGACAACCCGATTCCGTAGGTCAACCCGCAGATCGGTATCAATAAAAACGCGATCCAAG
>JAQWBU010000077.1 GCA_028706195.1 Eubacteriales bacterium | reverse complement strand
GCCTTGGCAGCAACTACCGGTGCTGCACCGGTACCGGTTCCACCGCCCATTCCGGCAGTAATGAAGAGCATATCAGTGCCCTGAATTGCTTTTGCGATATCCTCTATATTTTCTTCTGCAGCCTTCTGTCCCAATTCGGGATTGGCTCCGCAGCCTAAACCGCGCGTTACCTTTTCACCGATCTGTATAGCTGTTGAAGCTTTTGTGCGTGATAGAGCCTGATGATCACTGTTAACAGCGATAAACTCGATTCCCTGCACTCCATCTTCTATCATGCGGTCAACTGCATTGCAGCCGCCACCACCAATGCCAACTACTCTAATAGTGGCGTAGAAATCATCGTCCATACCGAAGTCAAAATTATATTCTGTCAAGGATATGCTCCTTTCATAGCAAAAACAGTATTTATGGATGTAGTTACAAGCTTACAACTGCTTTTTGCTGAGGGTACCTATAAATACCTCTAATGGTTTGGGATTATTTTACCTGATAAAAAATGTATTTACAATGAGGAATTATATCAAACACAAGGCTGTACGAGTTTCATCCGCTGACATAACGTCGTCTTAACGAGATTGCTCCTGAAAGGTTAACTGCGCTTTACTTTTTTTCTTCATCATTTTCTTTTGGCACTGCGAATTCGCTGCTCACTCCCACACCTCCACTTTTTCTTGCTTTAAAAAGAGTGTAGAGATAAGTGACGACATCTCTGAAATTCAAGAATATGCGGTAAGTAAAAACGAAAGCGATTATTGTGGATAATTCAAAGTTTATCTGCTTTCCTAAAGCTGCTAAAAGTACTGCCAATGCAGTGTTTGCGACAAATTCTACAAAATAAATGTTACTGGATTTTGCTTCGTTTTTCTTATTGAGTATCGCAAGCAAAGTATCCACTCCGGAGAGCACCAACAGGGCAAGATAAGGGGACCACGCCGCAGGTATCGGCACGGAGATAAATAACCCTATGATAAGACCGATTAACAAGCCGATTAGTGGTAGCAAAGTCGTCTCCCTCTATTATTTGTTAGAATTGTCGGTTGTTATGACATCTCACGAACACGCTTCAGGACATGTCAGGACGAAAGTGGACTGTCAGGCCGGTCATATCCAGCTCCCCGGCTGGCTTGTCCAGAAAGCTCTCAACGAAGACCAGATCTGAAAGTAATGCAAATTTGTCCTGTAAGTACCTGTTATCATCCAGTTTAACACGAATCATACCTCCCTGAGTACTAGGAATATGTAGAAAAAAGGTATTCGTGTCCTGCCAGACGATGTGCCTTATTAGAGGCAGCAATTGTCTGTTATTTCCTTTACCGCTGTCACTGCGAATAAGCTCTGCTGTTATGTTAATCGATTTCTGGAGTCTTTCTGTCTGATCTGTCTGCAGTTTCTCTCCAATTGTGACTGTGTTAATCAAAGTAATTTGTTCCACACTGGGGAAAATATCCGGTGCTTCTTCTGTGAGTTCAAGAACAGTTAGATCTTTGTCTACAAGTGCGTAGCCACCGGGGACGCGCACACACATCACTTCGATCTTTTCGTTCAGGTCAACTTTAAGTTTCGACGGATAGGAAAAATACATTGCAACGCTGTTAAGCAGGGGTGACGAAGCCAACAATGCTTCCTCTTCCTTGGCATAGCGAAGTCCTACTATTGCTTTAAGATTACCTCCCATTTTGTAGAGGAAGTGTTCACCCATATGGTGAGACAGCTGCGCTTCCACATTCTGCTCATTTAGACGATATGCCCCGCTGACTTGAATGGCATCGATGGTGAAACCGGGCAGCAGAAAAAGAAGAGTAACAATCACCAAAATGGCTGCAACAATAGACAGCAGAATCAAAGGCTTCTTGCTCAAGAAAAGAGAACGACGGCGTTCCCGCTCCCTCTTTTTTCTGCTTTCTTCTGAAAAGGGAGAAGGCTGATAACTTGCGCTGTCGGGCCGTTTGCTTACTTGTGATCTTCTGGATACGGAACGATGTGCTCTACCCTTCTCCTGACGATCAATTCTCTTTTTTCTACTGATTTTGCTCATCGCCGTTATTCTTTTCCGAGAGGTACGGTGCGATTTTCTGATAGATTAGTTCGGCGGCAGAAGTTTTATCGGCGGACGATAGAGCCTCTGACATCTTCTGCAATTGTTCCGGCCGATTAATAAAATAGCGAATTTTTCTCACGAGATAATCACTGTCAAAATCTTCATCTTTTACCATGATGGCGCCACCAAGATCAGCCAGAGTTTGGGCATTTTTCGTCTGATGATCATCAACGGCTTGCGGATAAGGGACAAGAATTGATGGTTTTGCGAGAGCAACCAGTTCCGCACAGGTCATTGCTCCGGAGCGAGAAATTACCAGATCGGATGCTGCCATCCATTGCGCCATATTGTATAAATAATTAGTAACCTGAACATTGGAAATTCCCTCGTAAACAGCAGGAGTATTGGCTATCTCTTTGCCTGTGCTGAGCATTACTATCAACTCCGGATGCTCTTCTACCAGGCTAAGCCACTCGGGATGGTCTCGTAAATCGCTGACCGCTTTATTCAACCGCAGCGCTCCCAGGCTGCCTCCAGTGACGACTATGAGAAAACGCTCTTCCGAAATACCGACAGCATGCCTCCCCTGCTCTTTATCCAAGCTAAGAAAGTCCGGCTGCACCGGATTACCGCTTACTGTTATTGTATCGAGAACAGGAAAATGATTTTTGCTGGCTTCGTTGATAACAAAAACATGATCAGCTCGTCTGGCAAAAAAACGGTTGGCTCTGCCGGGAGAGACATTTTGTTCATGCAATACATAAGGAATCTTGTACTGCATCGCAGCCATAATCACAGGACCTGTTACATAACCGCCGGTACCGATGACCAAAACAGGATTGACTTTTCTCATCAAGAGTCTGGCAGTACGTATTCCTTGTATATTGTCCTTAACCCAGCGGAAAAGGCGCGGGGAGTATTTCGTAGGTATACCACGTGCAGAAACCGGAACAAATTCATAGCCCGCTGCAGGCACCATTTCTTCTTCTATGTTTCCCTTTAACCCACAGAAGATTATCCTGACATCCGGGTTGCGGTCTCTGATCTCAGAAGCAATGGCCAAAGCAGGATGAATGTGGCCACTGGTTCCCCCGGCAGCAAAAACTACTGTTTTTTTGGAATTGTTTTGACTTGTCTTCACTAATCAATCTTTCTAGTTCTTCCCTGGTCCAGAACACGTACCAAATCAGGGTTGCGTCTAACGCCCGTCTTGGAAACACACAGAACCATAGCTGCGGCAGCAGCAAATATAACGTTCGCTGTGCCACCTGCTGAGAAAAACGGCAATGAAATCCCTGTTGCAGGTATCAGGCTTGTTGCAACGGCCATGTTGAGAAAAGCCTGAAATACTATCAAAAAGGTAAAACCTGCGGCTATGTTTCGAGCTGCGAGGCTGGATGCGCGCGCAGCAACCGCAAAGCCACAGATCAGAAATATTATAAACATAAGCATGACCAAAAGTGTGCCGATTAATCCCAGTTCTTCACCAATTATCGGAAATATAAAGTCATTGTGAGCTTCTGCGAGCCAGTTGAGTTTTTGCGAACTTCGGCCCAGGCCGACACCTGTTAAGCCTCCGACGCCAAAGGCAATTTCAGCTTGTTCTATCTGTCGTCTCCCATCTGCATCAACTGAATCCCGATCTTTAAATAATTCCATGCGCTTTTGCGAGTGAGCGAATCTCTCGGAAATAAAATCAGGCATGGAGGTGTCATAGAGTATCGGAAACAAAAGGCTGACCAGTATTAAGCCGATCAATAATATCGGAATGACATGGAAGACCGCTCCTCTTATCCAGGATCGAATGGGAATATTCCCCATAAAAAACATCAGCGTTGCCAGTACGGTCAATATGATGGCTCCGGATAAGTGAGGCTGCACGACGACCAGGATGATCCATAAAAATATTCGAATGAAAGGACGGGTAAAGTCCCGGTACGTTTCTTTATGCTTCTTTTTTAAGTCGCTTTCTTCTTTTTTGTCCCATGGAGCTGCCAATGCAGGAGAATATTTGCGCTGCTGCTGCCGTTCATTGAAGTAGCTGGCAAGATAATACACCACACCGATTTTTGCCAGTTCTGAAGACTGAAACTGAATCGGACCGATTATCACCCAGCGCTGAGCCCCTTGACTGGTAATGCCCCGTATTGCCGTATAAATCAAAAGTATAGTTATGGAGAAATATGCAATCTCGCGCAGACCGGGACGCAGTAGTTGCCGAAAAGGAATTAGCAAAGCTAATGCTATTGCGATAAGCGAGCCAATTATACTCAGGCGTAATTGTCGCGCCGCTGTAGCCGTGGCATCAGCGACCACTTCTTTTTGTAAGGCCTCAGGCAATTCTTCCAGGACCTCTTCATCATCAATTACATTCACATAACTGCTTGAGTTGACAAAGCTTTCACCAAAACTGGCGCTGAACATCATGACAAAACCAAAAGCCATCAAGCTGATCCAGATAATGAAATATGGCAATGAAATACGACGGTGACGGGCAATATCGTCTGACCGCAAGTCTAAATTTTCTAAGGCAGTCTCTTCAGAAGACAGACCCGGAAAATTTATTACTTGTTCATGTACGTCTTCAGCCATAAATATACTCCATTAATAAGCGCCATAAATGAACAATAGACCGACCAAACCGGAAATAATACCTGCCAGATAAAAGACAAACACAACCTTTTGTTCCGGCCATCCACTTAACTCGAAATGGTGATGAATTGGAGCCATTCTGAATATTCTTTTTCCACCTGTACGGCGAAAATAGAAAGTTTGCATAAGCACAGAAAGACCTTCAAAGAAGAAGACAAATCCGATCATAACAGCCAGGTAAGGAGTACCCATTGATACTGTCAATAGCGTAAAGCCAATACCCAGAGATTGAGATCCGGTATCACCCATAAATATACGAGCAGGATGACGATTGAAAAACAAAAACGCCAAACAGCCCGCAATGATTAAGATCGGGAGAAATTGTGACTGTGGAGCAAGCAATCCGGCAAATGCCAGGACACGAGCGGCAATGGTCAGGAAGAGACAAGCTATCGCCATCAAGCCGGACAATAAACCATCCAGTCCATCTGTGATATTTACGGAATTGCTCATATAAAAAAGGAAAGGAATCAGAATCAGAAAATATATAAATTGACCTATGCCTGTCAAAACAACTTTTTCCATGGTAAAGGGAATTAATATGAAAGCACCCGGAAGAACATAAACAAAACAGCCGGAGGCAAGAATCGAAAGCAAGCCGAGCATTACAGTTTTCTGTTTTACACTCAAACCCTCTCTCGAAATACGTACTTTTATATAATCATCGATAAACCCCACGATTGCGAACAAGAGCATGAAGAGAAGGATCATGCCGAACGTCAACATACCCTTATAGATGAGCGCAGCAGCGAAACCGATCAGAAATAATGGAATGAGGAAAAACAAGGCGCCAAAGGTGGGGGTACCGGTCTTGGAATAGTGAGATTTGGGACCGTCTTCCCGTACACGCTGCCCAATGTTAAGTTTTTTAATCAGGGGCAAACCTATTGTGCCTGTAAGCACTGTTGCCAAAAACATAATCAGAGCCCACAGCAGCATGGATTGACCGGTCAGGACTTTGTTTCCCATAAAAAGACTGGCAGATGATAGCGTCAGACCAAGCTTATCCATTACTCAGACTCCACTTCTTCAGGGGCGAATTTTTCACGTAAGGCTTCTGTCACTCGCTCCAAATGGTAATAGCGGGAAGCCTTGAGCAGGACGTAATCACCCGCTTCGATTTCCTGAAGAATCCGGGGCATCGCGTCGTCTACGGTGGTATACCATCCGGCAAAGACATTTCGTCCTAATGCTGATTGCATCAATTTGTTTTTTGTATACTCGGTTTCCTGACCAATCAGAATAATACGATCAAAATTATTTGCCAGAGCTTGTCTGGCTGCGGTTTCATGCACACCTTTAGTATAGCGGCCCAACTCGCGCATACCGCCTAAAACCAGAATCCGACGGCGGTTTTCGGCCATGATGTCAAAGGCTTCTAAAGCTGCGACATAAGATTCGGGTGAAGCATTATAGGCATCATCCATCACGGTAATAGAATCGAGATCCAAAACCTTCTGGCGACTTCCAAAATTCTCGAACTCTGCTGCAGAAGCTGCAGCTTCCTTCATATCCAGACCTAAGGCGTAAGCTACCGCTAAGCCGAACAAACTGGTGTTCACATAATGTTCGCCTGTCACCGGCAAGCTGATCTGCCACGTTTCACCCGGAGAAAGATTACTGCAGGCTACAAAAGAAGTGCCATTCTTGTCAATAACCAGATCTTCCCACCAAAAAACCGGACTGCCATCGCGTTCCAGTCTTGAGACGTTTTCTTTGCTGGCAACGAACCAGACCGGTACTGATGGCGGTTCACTGACATACCATTCTTCCAGCAGCGGATCATCACCATTAAGAATCAGCAGGCCATTGTCTTTCATCCCTCTGACAATGGAAGTTTTCTCTTTCAGAATATCACGCATGGTTCCCAGGTATTCCGCATGAGAAAAACCGATGTGAGTAATTATGCTGATGTCAGGTCTGGCGATATTGGACAGCTGTTCAATCTCACCCTGTCTGTCCATAGCAATTTCCGTCACCAGAACCTGTGTTTCAGAATTTGTAGATAAGAGCGTCTCTGACAGACCTATTTCGTTATTCAGGTTGCCTTCAGATTGCTCGGAAATTAATTGTGACTGAACCATGTTGCAAATCATATTCCGCGTGGTCGTTTTTCCAACACTGCCTGTCACTGCAACCACAGAACAAGTCAGCATCTTACGAAATCCGGCCGCTAAATCCTGATAGGCTTGCCAAGTATTATCAACCAGCAGGAGATC
>JAQWBU010000076.1 GCA_028706195.1 Eubacteriales bacterium | reverse complement strand
AACCCGGCAGCAAAGCCAGAGAATCTCTGAAGCTCGAACTGGAGCGCCAGAGTAAAGAGAATGTAGATATTCCCGTAATTATCGGCAGAGAAGAAATCTTTACGTCAGATACGGATACCGTTGTGATGCCACATCAACATCAACATGTATTAGCCACAACGCATCTGGCCGGAGAGGCCGAAATGAAAAAAGCCGTTAGAACAGCAATGGAGAGTAAAGCGGCATGGGCGTCAATGCCTTTTGGACACAGAGCAGCAATCTTTCTCAAAGCGGCGGATTTGCTGGCAGGACCCTGGCGTGATCGAGTGAATGCAGCGACCATGCTGGGACAGAGCAAAACTGTGATGCAGTCAGAAATTGATGCTGCCTGCGAGCTCTGCGACTTCCTGCGTTATGGAGTTTTCTGCGCTGAAGAAATTTACAGACAGCAGCCCAAAAGCATCCCCGGTGTCTGGAATCGTCAGGAATACCGGCCACTGGACGGATTCGTCATGGCAATTTCACCCTTCAATTTCACCTCAATCGGTGGCAATCTCGCCATAGCACCGGCTCTGATGGGAAACACGGTTATTTGGAAACCCGCGCGTACCGCGACACTGTCCAATTACTATGTCTATCAGATTCTTCTGGAGGCGGGTCTGCCAAAGGGAGTCATCTCATTTTTGCCCTCGAGCGGAAAAGATGTTGAAGAATATATACTCAAGGATCCCAATCTGGGAGGCTTTCACTTCACCGGCTCGACCGCAGTTTTCCAGAATGTTTTCAGAGTTGTCGGCGAAAACATCAGCACGTACAGGCAATACCCCCGTCTGGTAGGAGAAACAGGTGGGAAGGATTTCGTCTTCGCTCACCCCACAGCTGATGTTGATACTTTGGTTCCTGCGCTGGTCAGGGGAGCTTTCGAATATCAGGGACAGAAATGTTCAGCCGCTTCACGCGCTTATATTCCGGAAAGCCTCTGGCCCGAAGTCAAAGAAAAACTTCTTCTTGAAATCAAGAAACTTAATATGGGCGACGTGAGAGATTTCACGAATTTCCTCTCAGCAGTAATCGACCGCAAAGCCTTTACAAAAATAACTGCTGCTATCGAGGCAGCAAAAGAATCGGATGATGCGGAAGTTCTGATCGGAGACTACGACGACAGTGTTGGTTACTTTATTTCCCCGACTGTGATCCTGGCCAAAAAAGCGGATTACGCGACCATGAAAGAAGAACTCTTCGGTCCGGTCCTGACTGTTTATGTTTACGAAGATGAAAAACAACAAGAAACCTTGGCGCTTTGCGACAAGACTTCACCCTACGCCCTTACCGGAGCGATTTTCGCTCAGGACAGAGCAGCCATTGTAGAAATGGAAAAAGCTCTCACCCATGCTGCCGGTAATTTCTACATTAACGATAAGCCCACCGGCGCGGTAGTTGGTCAACAACCCTTTGGCGGTTCCAGAGCCTCCGGTACTAACGACAAAGCCGGCAGCGTACTGAACCTCCTGCGTTGGGTCAGCCCACGCACGATCAAAGAAAATCTGCTGCCTTCAGCAGACATCAGCTATCCCTTCATGCAGGAAAGCTAAATTATTTTCATTCTTTTTCGTTAAAAAGGCCGCTGACTCAACATCAGCGGCCTTTTTTTCCAAAATTCTTAAACTGTGATCAGACAACCGAACTTTCTGTCGGCAAGAGTCCGCCATCCTTAAAGCGGCTTACATTCAGACAGGACACATCAATATCAGCTTTCTCACCCATAATTTTCCTCGACATTACATGACCTGTGACCGGAGCCAGCATAAAGCCATGGCCCGAAAAACCTGCTGCATGGTAAAACCCAGGTAATTCAGGAGCTTCATCGTAAATCGGCTGTGCATCTGCTGTCATATTGTATAGGCCTGCCCATTGACGCACTACTTTCAGTTGACCTAAACGAGGCATTAAAGTGGTACAGGTTTCACTCATCTTCTCCAAAAATTGCCAGGACGATGTCAGACGTAAATCCGTAGGTTCACTATCGTCGCTTCTGCCCATTATGAATGAACCGTGCGGCACCTGCTGGATATAAATATTCAATGAAAATCCCATAAACATCGGATCCTGCATGGCTTCAACCGGCTCGGTGACCATAATCTGGTGCCGCTGTGAATAAACCGGCAAATCTACTCCGGCCATGTCAGCAATCAGTTTGGAATAGCCGCCTGCCGCATTGACGACAAGCGGAGCACTGATATCACCTTTATCTGTCCGCACGCCTTTCAGCTTGTCCCCGTCGAGAAGAATATCCTGGACCTCAGTGTATTCATAAATCGAGACACCCAGACTTCTAGCTGCCTCAGAGTACGCCTCTGTCGTTCGGAAAGGGTTGAGGTGACCGTCCCTGTGACAGAAAGTTGCGGCTTTTATCTTCGTGATATCGAGATGAGGCATTATCTCGCCGGCTTCTTCAGGACTCAGAAAAACTGATTCGATACCAAGATCGTTCTGCAGCTTCACGTTCCTCTTAAACTGCTCTACTTCCTCATCCGTGCCGGCTCCAATCAGGTAGCCGCCTTGCTCAAATTCTATGTCAATATTATTATGAAAAAGCTCCTGCGCCTGTTCAAAAAACTCACAGGAATATTTCGACAAAAGGCAGTTCAGCTCAGTCCCCCACTGCATACGAATGCCTGCGCCACAACGGCCGGTCGCTCCGTTGCCGAGAAAATTCTTTTCCAGTACAACGATATTTTTCACCCCTGCCTGAGCCAGGTTAAAAGCAATCGAAAGACCCGAAATTCCGCCGCCTATGATTGCAACATCAGCTGTTTTCTGCATCTTCTTCTCCCCCCTTAGCTAAGATATCCATAGATATCGGACTTGCCGGCGGGCGGAAACTGCCACCCTCAAATTCATCAAGGGAAACGCCGGCGTCACGCGCCAGCTCATTCAAAATTATCTGACGGCAGCTGCGCCCCTGACAGGGACCCATGCCGGCGCGGCTTCTGTGTTTAATCTCGTCTACGCTTTTGTAGCCGCGCGCGATCAAATCGCGAATCTCGTTCAGATCTACTCCCTCACAACGGCAAACCACCGGAGACTCATAATCCGGGTCATAAGTTTCACTGCTGTGAAAAGCCGGAGACTCATCCTCTATCACAGAAAAAGCCCGTACTTCCTGTAAGCTTTCTTTCGGCACTTCCAGGCTGACAAGCGCAGTTTTACCCTTGCCGCCTTTCAGCACACGCACGACCGTAGCCGGGAAGAGTTCACTTCCATCGCGGCTTCTTGCCATCACCTGCTCGCCTTTTTCCGGCAAAGGCAAATATTCATAAGGCAGCATGATAGTACCCATCTCCCCCTGCATCGACTCATCTACAATGAAAATGGCCAGACCCGGGCAGACCCGGGCACAGACAGCGCAGCCGGTACATTTGGAAAAATCAACATAGGGCAAATCATTTATATCTTCAAAAGGTAAAATCGCGTCAAAGCGACACGACACTACACAGGGGTTGCACGGTATTTCTTCGAAACACTCGATTACAGCGTAAGGACCTTCCTTCTTAGTGCTCTCATCCGGCAGACGTCCTCTCAGATCATCCGCAGTTGCTAAACCTTCCCTTTTTATATGCAATAAATCTTTTTTCATTACACGTACGCTCCTGCCAAAGCCATTCCGGTTCTGATCTTTTCACTGCCGGGACCTGCCCGCAGCTGACGCAGCTGCTGGAGGCAGTCTTTTTTCAAAAGATGACTTTCTTCACTGGAGAATCCTAAACGCCCGGCTGCGGAGATTCCCGCAATCTCACCCTCGACCATCGCTGAGCTGGCCTCTTCAATGCCGGCTACATCGCCAGCGATATAAAGCCCCGCAACTGATGTCATCATGTCTGAATTGCGCAGCGGCACGTAACCTCCGAGTGCTCCTATATACTTCATATCAACTGCGGCCTGCCAGAGCAAATCAGCCAAAGGCGAAAGGCCGACCGCGACACATATAACATCGACGTCGAGCTGCTGTTCGCTGCCGGGAATTTTGTTCCACTCATCATCCAGAGCATGAATTATCGCGTGTTCAACTTTTTCATCTCCGTAAGCAAGTCCTACAGTGTGCCGCGTCAATATCGGAACTCCTGCGCGACGGATTTTGCTGGCGTGAACCAGGTAACCGCCGATTTCATCCGCAGCATCCAAAATTGCAGCTACTTGCACGCCAGCCTGCAGCAACTGATACGATACTATCAAGCCGATATTGCCTGCCCCGATCATTAGCACTCTGTTTCCGGGACGGACACCATACTCGTTCATCAAAGTCTGAACCGCTCCGGCGCCATAAACACCGGGCAAATCATTCCCTGTGAAAGCCAAAGTTTTTTCTGATGCGCCAGTGGCTACGATGCAGGCTTCGGGACGGTATTTCATAAACTTTCCCTGAACTTCAGCTGTGACTACGCCGTCTTCATAAAAACCGATGACAGTAGCGTCAGTCAGAAGTTCTACCCGGCCCGGAAGATCCTCCAGACGTTTAAATAAAATATCGGCTATCTCTATGCCGCGGGTTGAAGCAAATTGCTTCTCCGAACCAAAAAATTTATGGGTTTGCTTAACGAGCTGACCGCCGGGTTTCTGCGCACGATCCAAAATCAGAACATCAACGCCGACTTCCGCAGCGCGATATGCGGCGCATAATCCGGCCGGCCCCGCCCCCACTATTAGCAAAGGAATCGAAATCACGGTAAGACCCCCCTGTCATTTTGCGAATTCACAACCATTCCGGCTTTTAAAGGTTCAACGCAAACACGCACATTGGGTACTCCGTTCACGATCATAAGACATGAAGAACAGTTGCCGATCGCACAGTAAAAACCTCGCGCGTGGCCGGTCTTGAAATGATGACCCAGAACTCGAACTCCGGCTGCATGAAGTGCCGAAGCAATCGTATCGCCTGACTTACCCACGAGCTCCTTACCATCAAAGCTAAAGGGTATGTCACTACCCTCGCTGAACTCCAATATTGGATGCTCCAATATTCTATTACTATTCATGGCACCCCTCCAAAATATATTGAAACTATAAATAAATCACGTAAATTGTAGCATAGCATTAGATATTATGCGTAAGAAACTATGTCTGAGAATATTTAGAAAAGATTAATTCATAGTCAGTTCGTATAGAATACATGTCAATCTTTCATACAAATTCATAATATTAACAATAACTTTTTGCCTTTTCCGTTTTTATACAATATACTACTTATAAATTGAGAACCGGGTCAGTAGTCGATCAGCGACATTTCTAAAAGCCGCTCGAGAGTAAGTTATACACCAATAAAATATATTCCCCTGTCTTGCCGGACAAGAGAGGGAATTTTATTTTTTGCTATATTTTTAGGAAATAAGATTGAACCTGGCATAAGTAGCGCATCTAGAAATTTTTGGATTAAGCGATACGGTCGAAGAGGGGATTGACCACTTAAGCGTATTGTTTTAATAAAATATTAAATTTTCATGTGGAGGCAAAGAAGTTGAACTACGAGATTTTTTCCAGAATTATCTTACCCGTCACTGCATTAGTTGCTCTGATTGCGGCGTACTTTATCTACCGGGCGATAAGACTCAAACCCAGCGGCACCAGCAGAATGCAGGAGATCGCGGGGTTTATACATGAGGGTGCTATGGTTTTTCTCTCCAGAGAATATCGATTCATAGCATTATTCGTTGTTGTCATGTTTATTTTCTTACTGGCACTGCTAGGTTGGGCCACTGCTATCGCATTTGTTATTGGAGGTCTCTTTTCTGTTTTGGCCGGCTTTTTCGGCATGCATACTGCGACTTTGGCCAATGTCCGCACCACGGAAGCCGCTCGCAGCAAAGGTATGGGTTCAGCTTTGAGAGTAGCCTTCGGCGGCGGCTCAGTCATGGGGCTTAGCGTTGTTGGCCTGGGTTTGCTCGGTATCAGTGCAATCGTCCAATTCAGTACCGATAATATTCTGATTGAAGCTTTAACCGGCTTCAGCTTGGGAGCTTCTTCAATGGCCTTGTTTGGCCGCGTTGGAGGTGGCATTTTCACAAAGGCTGCTGACGTCGGAGCAGACTTAGTCGGCAAGCTAGAAGCGGGAATACCTGAAGATGACCCTCGCAACCCCGCAGTAATCGCTGACAACGTAGGAGATAACGTCGGTGATGTAGCCGGGATGGGCAGCGACCTTTTTGAGTCATATGTCGGAGCTAACGTGTCAGCTATCACCTTGGCCGTTACTCTGCCGATTGCCATGGTTGGTAACAGAATTGCAGCAATCTCATATCCCCTCCTACTCAGTGGAGCCGGAGTTATCTTCTCTCTCGTCGCCATCATCATAGTTACTAAGCTCAGAATGAAAAATCCGGCAAAAATCCTTAATGCCGGCACGTACATCAGCAGCTTGCTGACCATGCTGGCAGCGCTGGGACTCAGTTACTGGCTCTTTGATACTTACCAGCACTTTATTGCTGTTACATCAGGACTGATCGCCGGGGTTCTGATCGGCACTACCACAGAATACTTTACATCGTCAGATTACAAGCCTGTTAAAAATTTGGCTAAAGCCTGCGGAACAGGAGCTGCTACCAACATTATTGATGGCTTCTCTCTGGGAATGGGCTCATCTTTCATTCCGATCCTGCTCATCGCCGCCGCTACATTCGCTTCCTACAAAGCAGTAGGTCTTTATGGAGTAGCTTTGGCAGCAGTCGGCATGCTTTCCACTGTCGGTATGACTATCGCGGTAGATGCCTATGGCCCCATCGCCGACAACGCGGGCGGCATTGCTCAGATGGCTGACCTGCCGCATGAAGTCCGCGATATTACTGACAAACTGGACAGCGTCGGCAACACGACAGCTGCTATCGGCAAAGGTTTCGCCATTGGTTCTGCTGCCTTAACCGCTCTGGCACTATTTGTATCCTATGCTCAGGTAGCAGGATTATCAGCAATAAACCTTCTGGATCCTTACACCATTATTGGTTTATTTATCGGTGGAGCCTTCCCCTTCCTCTTCTCAGCTCTAACAATGAACTCTGTGGGCAAGGCTGCCTTTCAGATGATTGAGGAAGTGAGGCGTCAATTTAAGAATGAGCCGGGTATTATTGCGGGAACAGTGCTGCCGGATTATAACCGCTGCATCGAGAT
>JAQWBU010000075.1 GCA_028706195.1 Eubacteriales bacterium | reverse complement strand
GACATAATCAGCACACTAGGTCGGGCAGCTCCGTTTTTAAGAACGTAGAGAGCTACGATATCCGGGTCTGCCGGATTAGCCTGCACATTGTATACCTGAAACTCACCTTTAGATTTTTCCTCATCCATCAGTACTGAAAGCAAGTTAAAGTCCTGATCAAGAATTACTGCTGACATCTCTCCCGATGGCAGTCTGCGTGTAGCATAGAGCTGATCGTGCGCTTCAAGCACATTGGAATACCCTGGCTTTCCTGCCTTTCGTGCTAAATCATTGGCTCGCTGATCTACATCAGCTCGTGCTGCAAACCATGATGTGGTAAAGGCATTCTGCTGTTCTACATATCCCTTGGTTTTTTCGTTATTTTCTTCCATCCAGGAGTAGGGATCTTGCAAAACACGACCCACGCACTCATATGAAAAATCAACTTTTTCAGCCAAGGGATAATTCCAATCCATTAACAACACCTCCAACAATTAAAAAACAACATCAATATTTATACGTCTCCTGCATACAAATAACAATTCCGTTCATGCTAGCACACGTATAATTCTAAAAAAAGGACTCGATTTATTTTCGATAATATGAATAAATATCCAACGCTTAATGACAGTTCGTTTATCTTAATATCAAGAGGCTTAATCATTATTGGCAAATTTTAGATTCTAAACGAAACACCTTGACTTTCACATTTCTTCAGGCTACCATATCTGTGGTGCCTATATACGCATATGGGCATATGGGTATTAACAAAACATGCAGGTCTTGAGGAGGACGTCGCTGTGAGTAAAAGTAACAAGAAGAAATTGGGCATCATTGTAGTAGTTTTTCTACTAGCTTACTTCCTGCCTATTGAAAGTCAGAGAGTTCAGGGCGCAATTCTGTCAGCCTTTGCCATGCTTAAGGACTACGCCAGAGAGCATGTACTCCTGTGTTTAGTACCGGCATTTTTTATAGCCGGAGCAGTAGGAGTATTTATTTCTCAGGATTCAGTAATTAAATATTTCGGAGCCAAGGCGAAAAAATGGGTTTCTTATACAGTTGCTTCCGTCTCAGGTTTCGTACTGGCCGTATGTTCATGTACCGTCTTGCCCTTATTTGCAGGCATTTACTCCAAAGGAGCCGGCATCGGACCTGCTACAACATTTCTTTACGCCGGTCCGGCTATCAACGTGACAGCCATCCTGATTACAGCAAACGTTCTGGGTTGGGAGCTCGGGCTCGCCAGAATGATAGGAGCAGTTGTCTTTAGTATCGTCATCGGTCTGGCAATGCAATTTTTGTTCAGAAAAGAAGAAGCAGAGCGTATCAGCCTGCTGCAAACCTCAGATCAGGCATTGCTCATAGATGAAGATGCAGAATCCAAACCGCTGTGGCAAACAATTGTTTTTATCGGCTCTATGATCGGCATTCTTGTTTTTGCTAATTGGAAAAAGCCTGAAACCGCGGGTGGCCTGGGAGATTTCATTTTCACATATAAATGGGTGATCAGCGCTGCCTTATTGCTGATAGTAATCTACGCAGCTGTGAAATGGCTGGATAAAAAAGAAAAAAAATCCTGGCTTAGTGAAACCTGGGGTTTTGCCTTACAGATCTTCCCGCTCCTGTTCGCAGGCGTCATGATCTCCGGAGTCTTGTTCGGCTTACCCGGGGTCACAGAAGGAATCATTCCCTCCAGCTGGGTCGCGGGTTTAGTGGGCGGCAATTCTTTAGGGGCTAACTTATTTGCCTCAGTTGCGGGAGCCTTTATGTATTTCGCAACTCTCACTGAAGTTCCGATACTGCAAGGTTTAATAGGAGCAGGCATGGGACAGGGACCTGCCCTGGCTCTACTACTCGCCGGCCCGGCATTATCCTTGCCCAGCATGTTGGTAATCCGCAGCGTCCTCGGCACCAAAAAGACCGTTACTTACGTATCTCTGGTGGTAGTAATGTCCACCGTAGCCGGCCTTCTTTTTGGAGCCATAGTATAATCTTAAATAACCTATAATAATAAATAGAGGTGAACTGATAATATGGAAAAGAAAACAAAATTGTATTTACTCACAGGCTTTCTGGGCGCAGGAAAAACAACCTTTTTGACCAGTGTATTGAACGACTTGCCCGATAACAGAGTCGCAGTAATTATGAACGAATTCGGGAAAGTGGGTATCGATGGCCCGATAATTCAAAAGGAAGGCATGGAGCTGGTCGAGCTGAACAAAGGGTCAATTTTCTGCTCCTGTCTCCAGCTGAATTTTGTCTCAGCTTTAATCGAGATGGCAGACCGGGATATGGAATATGTTTTTGTCGAAAGCTCAGGTCTGGCGGATCCTTCAAACATCGGTGAATTTCTTGAGGCCGTGGAAGTTGCGAAGGGTGACGTCTACGACTACTGCGGAGCTATCAGCATCGTGGACGGTGTGCACTTTCTGGAGCAGGTAGAAGATATTGAAACCGTCGAAAGACAGCTTCAATATTGCAATCTGGTTATCATCTCCAAGGTGGATCTGATCGATGAGGACAGGCTGAATAAAGTTAAAGCAAGAATCAAAGAAATTAATGACACCGCTGATATTGTAGAATCCGTCAACGGCAGCTACGACTATGATTTCCTTAATAAGGATTTGATGGTGAGCGGCTGGAAAGAATCTGAAGATACGACCAATACCCCTGAGAACAGGCCTAAAACTTTAACTCTTACTTATGAAGAAGAGCTCAGCAAAGATAAGCTGACGCAGTTTTTGGATATCGTCAAGAAAGACAGCTTCAGAATCAAAGGTTTCTTCAAGCTGGATGATGGCTGGAATCAGGTTGATGTAGTCAATGACATCATCGACTACAAACCCACGAACAAGGGCGAAGATAAATCGGAACTGGTGATTATCTCCAAAATCGGACCACAGATTATCAGACCTATCTTCGCTGCCTGGGAAGAAGTTGTCGGTACAGAAATGAAGTTGAGATAACTGATTCCTGCGAAAGGACAAACATGGATAAATTAATAGACTTTTTCAAATTACTATCAGATGAAACAAGATTACGCATCATGGTGCTTTTATATCACAACGATTTTTGTGTCTGCCAGCTGACCGGAATCACCGGTATTTCTCAACCTAATGTTTCAAAGCATCTGGCGCGGCTCAGAGACATGGGCCTGGTAAAGGATGAGAGAAGAGAACAGTACACCTATTACTCATTAAATATCGATGAGAAATTGTTCAAAGATATATTGGCAAAAATTGTTGAAGATGTTGCCGAGTACCCGGTTCTAAAACTTGACTTAGAAAAAAGCAAGGCAGCTAAAAAATATTTAGAAATCAGATCCTGACAGTAAGCATTATTTGGACGATTAAGGAGTAAAGAAAATGGAAATTAAAATATTAGGTACGGGTTGCAGCAAATGCAGAATCCTGGAAGATAACCTGGAAATTGTGCTCAAAGAATTGGGAATAAATGCAAACGTAACAACAGAAGGAAAGCTCAAAGAGATAGTTCGCTACGGTGTGATGATAACCCCCGCTCTTGTAATAAATGAGAAGGTAGTCTCCAGCGGCAAAGCGCTTTCTGTTGAAGAATTAAGGGATTTTCTGACGGAATAGAATATTTACTGATAAATTCCATGGAACCGCTTAACAAAGCGGTTCTTTTTTTATATTTTTATTGCTAAAATCAAGTATAGTTTATAAAATTTAACATAAGTAAATCAAAGCAGCTCGATGAAAGGCGGTTAAGGTGTCAGATAAGAGACGCAAGTACGGAATCGATGAGGTGCCTCCTCTTCGGGATAATTTGCTTTATGGTCTGCAGTGGTTAGCCGTTGCCTTGCCTACCATTGTTGTATTGGGACATGCAGTTGCTAATATTCATTTTTCAGATCCTCTCGCCCAGACAAACTATATGCAAAAACTCTTCTTTGTTATGGCTTTCAGCATGTTGCTTCAGCTTTTTTTCGGACACCGTTTGCCGGCCGTCGTCGGTCCGGCTTCAATATTTCTGGTAGGCATCGCTGCCAGTCAGAGCTCCGGATTGGACACTATCTACAGCTCTATATTGATCGGCGGCGTTATCCTGACCTTAATCAGTGTCACTGGTCTATTTGCTAAATTGCAAAAATTATTTACCAGGCAGGTAGTCGCTACTATTTTGATTTTGATCGCTGTAACAATGTTACCGACAATTTTAAATCTGATCTTTTCGGTGCCTGCGAGCGGTACGGAATTCTTCCATTTCGTTTTTGCTCTCGTCTTGATTTTCGCCATGCTCATCGCCAACCGCTTCCTTAAAGGGATCTTGAAATCGACTTTGATCATTTGGACTCTAGTCATCAGCAGTGGAATATACGTCTTGCTCGTGCCAGATTACAAATGGATGCCCGCCACAACAAACTCTGTCTTCTCAAACTTCTTTAGCGGTCTGGAGTTTAGCTTTTCTTTTGATGCCGGTGTACTGATTTCCTTTATTATCTGCTTCCTCGCCTTATCCATTAATGATTTGGGCACGATTCAGGCGCTGGGTCAACTGCTCGGAGCTGACAAGATGGAAAAAAGAGTCAGTGCCGGCGTCACTGTCACAGGATTAACTAACATTCTCGCCGGCTTTATTGGTGTAATCGGTCCCGTCAATTACGCTCTCAGTACAGGCGTCATTGCGTCAACTGGCATCGCGTCGCGCTTCACTCTCGTCCCGACCGGAATTGCGCTGATCGTCATTTCCTTCATGCCCGGAGTTGTTTCCTTTATAAGTGGAATACCGCCACTGATTATCGGAGTGGTTTTTCTATATATTATGTGTACGCAGATCGCTGCCGGTCTGACGACGGCCTTTGCCAGCAGCTGCTTCAGATTCGAAGATGGTCTGATTATCGGCGTTCCTTTGATGTTGGGATTGATCGTTTCTTTCCTGCCGGAGGCTGCGATCACATCTATGCCCGGTTTGCTGCGACCTGTTCTTGGGAATGGCTTCGCCGTCGGCACTGTAACCGTGTTGGTGATGGAGCACGTGATCTTCAGGAAGAGAAAGGTTTGAGGGACGATGAATTCAGTTTATATAACAGCATTTCTGCTTACAGCAGGAATTCGTGTTTAGCTTCATCTTCGAAATAGCGGTGCAGGTCGTAGGCTGAGTAGATCCCCTTGTCAGTCACAACTCCACTCACAAGGTGAGGCGGGGTGATGTCAAACGAAGGGTAATAGCCCTTAACCCCCTCCAAAGTGTTCTTTACACCTCTTGCTTCAAGGACCAGTTTCGGATCACGCTCCTCAATTTCAACGGTATCGATCGTGGGATGGCCTTTATCCGGCATCCCGCTTACAAAATAGGGAATGCCGTGGTATTTGGCTGCGATAGCTATCTGATAAGTTCCGACTTTGTTAACAATGTGTCCATCCAAAACGATAGCGTCAGCAGCAGAAGTAAAGACATCAATTTTTTTTGTCACCATAGTAAATGCAGGCATATTGTCCGTGATGAGCGTCGTGTCGAAACCCTGCTCTAAAGCTACACTTGCTGTGAGCCGGGCTCCCTGAAAATAGGGCCGCGTCTCAGGAACAAATAATTTAAGGTTTTTGCCTCTTCTTTTTGCGACACGCAACATGGTTCCGACAATGGTCTCAGCATAACACTGCGTCATTATATTGCCGTTGTCAGGAAACAAATCAACAAGATATTCGCCCACAGTTTCCATGGCGGCATAGCGTTTGTTTAGTGTATAAATTGTCCGCTCGAATATTGCTTCGTCAACCTTCTCAGCTGCTGCAATGGCTTTCCTGGCGGTATTCAGACAATCGTTGGTAACTATGGTCATCCTGGCAGTGGTTGTCGGTCTGGCAGAGGAAATTGTGCGCGCGGCCTTTTCCAAAAAGGCCAGCATGTCATCTTCCGCCATATCTCTGCTCTCATAAGCGGCCAAAGCCATCCCCATCCCCGCCGCGGTATAGGGACCCGCGCTTTGCGTCACCATATCCGTTATGGCCTGGGCAACTTCTCCATATGTGTTACAAGTAACAAACTTTATCTCATTTGGGTATATTCTTCGATCCAGAATCCGAACCTTGCCGTCTTCGTACCATGCCACGTTTTCATAACGGAGCAGAAATGCCAATCCCTCGTCTTGTCGTTTCATGGTTCAAAATCCTTTCAAATCTTCTTGCTTTTGTTATATTAACTAGGCTTGTTCTTTTGCTTAGACGTAGTACTGAGCCTTTTTAAAAATTGAGCATCCTCCGGAACTCTGCATAGATTTCAGGTCCGGCAGCCAAAATACTAAGGGGCCGGTCGAGCGGTGGTTCTTTGCCCTCAGTAGTAGTGACGATCACTCCGGCTTCGCGCGCTATCAGCATACCGGCTGCGATGTCCCAGGGTTTGATGTTAAATTCGAAATATGCGCCCTGACGACCGCTTGCGACATAAGAGAGGTCAAGAGCTGCAGAACCCAGACGGCGGATATCACTCTTCTTCATAATTTCAGCGATTAGTTTTACAGTCGGCTCAATACTGTTCGGATCGTAAAGAGAACTGCCCACACCAACAAGCGTCTGCTCAAGCGCCAGGTTTGGATTTGCGAGACGTTTACCGTTCATGTAAGAACCTTGTCCCAGCTCCGCCCAGTACATCTCGTCCGCTGCCGGATTGTAGACCACACCCTGAGTTATTTCACCATTCTCAAGGACAGCGACGCTGATACAATAATGTGGAACACCAAAAACAAAATTTGCAGTACCGTCAATGGGGTCAACGATGAAGCCGTTATGTGTGAATTCGTGAGTTTCCTGCTCTTCACCCAGGAAGTGGCGGTCCGGCCACGCCTCAGCCAGGTGAGACTCGAGGAAATTCTGCACCTCTACATCATATTTAGTGACGTAATCTTTCTGACTTGTCTTGGTTCGGATCTGCTCCGGAGATATACGGGCCTGTCGAATGATCCCGGCAGCTTCGTACACAATTTGCTTTAATTTGTTTATATCAACGGGCATGTTTGCACCTCTTTCCTTGTTTAGTATATCAAAGGCAGGCGGTCACAATTTGAACTTGTCACATTATTTTGTCTGCATAGACTGGTGCCAGGCACAGAATCATTCACACATACTTTGGCGCCAGTCACCGCTTCAAGAAGAGTCTGATTGGCAAATTAAGACTAATCAAATACAATCAATGAGAAATGAAAGATGAAGGAGGCGCATATGGGAAATTTGCCAAATTGTCCGAAATGTAATTCGGAATATACATATGAAGTAG
>JAQWBU010000074.1 GCA_028706195.1 Eubacteriales bacterium | reverse complement strand
AGAGGCCACAGGTAAACAAGAGTGTCAGCGTTATCTTCACGGACTCAGCATCAACTTTCTACTCTCCTGTCAATGGATCATAGCCCCCATTCGCCAGAACAACGGCAAAGCGCGACAACTCCCTCGCTGTCATTTCCACAGCGCAGCCACGCGTATAGAACCAGAGTGAATCCTCCAGAGAGTTCGTCAGCAGATGCAGACGTTTCAACTCCCAGGCCAGAGCATGGTTGCGTTCACTGTGACTTAACTCCGAATTAAAAACGGCCTCATTCACTTTGAGACCGTCACTTGAGCAGAGGCTGCCGATATACTCCAGAAATTGAGTGAAATCTATTTCCTGAGAAATCATTGAAGCGATGACCAGCGCTCCGGCGTTGATCAGAGGATTGCTGGGTTTGTTGGAAAAATCGGACAGGGTTGTCATTTCCATGAAAGATGCGCCGGAAGGTTCCATACCCACCTTCTCAAAGACCAGATCAGGACCCAGATGTTCCAAAGCGTAGAGCAGCGCAAAAACCTTGATAATACTCTGTATCGTAAAAGGCTGTTCGGTATCACCGCTGGCATAGATATGACCTTCCAGATCGGTAAGTACTATTCCGAGCTGCTCCGACGGGGATTTTTTCAGTTCAGGAATATAATCTGCCACCTTCCCTTGAGGGAGCACAGAGCGGGCCTCTATTACACTATGGTCAAGCAGCGCTTGAAACTCTTCACGGGTCACAGTCTTTTCTCCTTTTACAGATCACGCAAAGCCGAAATTGTTGCTTCCACACGCTGTCTCATTTCTTCTTCACCCATGAATTGAATCATGCTGTGCAAATCCGGTGTGTTTAAAGCGTGAGTAACTGCGAAACGCACATAAGATGAAACGTGAACTATTGATCCCTTGTATAGATCCGGATTCTTTTTATAGTCTTTCGGTTTGGCGGCGTAATTAAATTTCGTCGCAATCTCCCGCACTTTGCCAAACCAGGCGCTGTTGTCATCGCTGTGATCGTATGATTCCAGATAAGTTTCCAGAATTGCGATCACGTCAGTCTTCTGCTCAATAAAATCTTCCGGAAAGACCGGCATGCGTTCGCTGAAAGAGCGGTCGTACAAATAAGGATAGTTTTCGTAAACGTCGCTCCACTTAGCAACATCGAGGCGTCCTTCATGCCAGATTGAAATAGAGCGTCCGAAATCTTTTGTGTGCTCTGCCAGCCACTGTCGCATCGATTCCCGGCTGTTACGATTCTCATCTGTATCCAGATCCGTTTGCAGCCATTCTGAGTAGGCTGTGATTATCTCATCTTCAGTCATATTACCGACTATTTTTTTGGCTATGTTCTCCAGCTTGTAGAAATCAAAGAGCGCTCCGGATATACTCGTTTTGTAAATATCAAAGGGGAAGCTTTCCACCGGAACATCCTGATTGTCCCGGCGCCAATCTTCAAAATTCGAGTTGGCAATATTCATCAGGTAATCCTTGACCGCAGGTAAGGGATAGCCTACTTCAATGTAATAACTGGCTCTTGCTTCGGGATCCAGACGTTTGCTCAGTTTGCGGCGCGAATTGCCTTCCTGCTTCATGATGGGGCTGAGATGGATGAACTCCGGCAGTTCGAAGCCCTGTATCTCGAAGAGCTCAACATGAATAGGCAGCGAGGAGACCCATTCGTCGGCGCGGATGACATGCGAGGTGCGCATTAGATGATCATCAACTGAATGAGCAAAGTGATATGTCGGCAGTCCGTCGGCCTTGATAATGACGATGTCCTGATTGTTTACCGGCATCTCCAGTTCGCCGCGCAGACCGTCAGTAAAAACCCGTGTCTGATCATGACTGCCACGTGAACGCAGGCGGATAATATATTCATCACCGCGCTCAATGCGTGCCAGCTGTTCTTCACTTGTCAGGTGGCGGCAGGCGGCATCGGCTTCAGCGTAGCCGATGACGGGACTTTTTTCATTCATCTGACGCTGCCGCAGCTGTTCCAGATCCTCCGAACTACAAAAGCAGGGATAAGCATCTCCGCGTCTTAAGAGTTCCTTAGCAAAAGCCTCATATATGTGCTTGCGCTTGGACTGAAAATAGGGTCCGTACTCGCCCATACAGCTGTCTGATGAAATGGCCCCCTCGTCAATTTTTATATTAAATAGATCAAACGCTGAAACTATCTCTTCAACTGTTCCGGTGATAGACCGTTTCTGATCTGTGTCCTCAATGCGCAGAATGAATACTCCATTATTCTGATCTGCGAACAGACGATTAATCAAGGCCGTATAGATAGCACCTATATGCAAGAAGCCGGTCGGACTGGGAGCGAAGCGAACGCAACACTGCGGCTTTCCCTGAACATCTATGCGTCGAGGATATTCTTCCTCGTAATCAGCTACAGTTTTTGTGATTTCCGGAAAAATCACTTCTGCGAGATCTCTACTCATTATTTCCTCCTGAGACTAAATAAACTCTCTAACTTTATTCCTTTAATATCATAACTAATATTGGCCAAGAGTGTAACGTACGTTTTATAATCCTATTAAAAAGAACCTCCGGTTTAGCGAAGGTTCTCTTAAGGCTATTAACCTAAATTTTAGCGATTACTGGGTCTGTAGCAATCTCTGCAGTATACCGGTCTGTTATCGCTGGGTTGGAAAGGAACTTCTGTGTCTCTTCCACATTCGGCACATACGGCGGGATACATGGTACGCTGACCACGGTTGCTCCCTCTGTCACGTTTTCTCGCCTGACGGCAGGGCTGACAGCGAACAGGCTCGTTTTCGAAACCCTTTTCGCGATAAAATTCCTGCTCTGCCTCTGTGAACACAAAATCAGCGCCACAGTCTTTACATTTGATTGTTTTGTCTGCCATATTTCTTGGACCTCTTTCGTTTCTTCCGAAACATTGGTATTTCTTAGAAATCAACGTTTAACTGCAGATTTGCTAAGGTCTAAATATTATCACAATAGTGTAATGTCAACAAGCATACAGCTATTGGATGTGCCAGCGTTACTTACTGCACGTTTGCGGAAGATTCTAGCCGCAAATACTCTCTTACTTTATAATAATTGAAAGGAACATTGATTTTGGGGAGGAACACATGCCTGTAATGACGATTACTTATCAGCGCGGTGCCTTTGGGCAGGAGATAGCCCGTCGTCTTGCCCTGAAATTCGGTATACCTATTTTCGACCGCAGGGATGCTATGGAGTACTTCTTAGCAGATGTCGCAAGCCCACATGATATAAACATGCTTAATGAAAGCCCTAAATATTTCCTGAACGCAAGCTCGGAAGGTATTACTTATCGCGATCTCTTGTCGGAACGGCTGGCTGAATATGCAGACACAAAGAGTGCTGTCATGCTTGGATTTTCAGCTCATCTTCTCCTCGCCAACCATCCGCACGCCCTGCACTTTTATGTAACTGCTCCGGTAACGGTGCGTGAACAGCGTTTTCAGTCCGAACGCAGAGATTTAACTATTGAGGAGGTTCGGGAACGATTGACGCGATCTGACAGGAAGTCCCGACGTTACTCGCTCGTTCTCTATGGTGCGGAAGAACAGGACCCGTTTCTTTATCATGTAACGCTCAATACCGGCAAAATATCTGTCGATGCTGCTGTAAATCTGATTGCTGAAGTCTATAAAGACCACATGGCTCGCGAATTCCTGCTTGATTCTGCCGAAGAAGCCAGACGCGTCCGGCACAGGAACGAATATAGCACGATCATGAAGGATCCATCCGAAATTCCCTTTGCGAAAGTACTGGATATGTATCGGATCCGCTGGATCTATGAACCTAAGACTTTCCCTCTTGAGTGGGACGAGGAAGGTAAAGTCACCATGGCGTTCTCTCCGGATTTCTATCTCCCGGATTACGATCTGTATCTGGAACTTACCGTGATGGACCAACGCTATACGGGGCTGAAGAAGAAGAAAGCCCGACTTCTAAATGAGCTTTATCCCGGCACTAATATTGAAATGGTCTATCAGCGAGATTTTGACCATCTGCTGCGCAGCCTGTCCACCGCTGGAGAAACGATGAGTGATGATGTCAGAGTAAACGGACTGTCTGATAATTCCAGCCCGGCGCTCGCTCCGGACGAATACTCTGAGGAGGATTTACGATGACCCGCATTCCTACAGCTGACGAATATGAAAAGCAAATTCGTTACAGCAAAAATGAAATCGAGGAAAGATTGTGCGCTCTGGGAAAGCAGATTGATCGTGATTTTCCGGATGGACTTATATTGCTGGTGTACTTACGTGGAGCAGCGGTATTTGGCTGTGATCTACTGCGCAAAATAACAGTCCCGGCCGATATTGATTTCCTAAGTATTGGACGTTATCAGGTGGATGAAGATGAATCACCGCTTCTTTATCTGCGCCAGGATACCACGGTCAATATATATAACCGCAATGTACTGCTCTGCACAGATATCGTGCGCAGCGGTTTTACCATGCACTTCCTGCTCCAGCAGCTGCGGGCCAGAAATCCAAAGTCTCTGCAAATCTGCACACTGCTGCACAATCCTGATCAGCAGCTGCTGCCGCTGCCGCTGGCGTACATCGGCTTTGATACCACTTATGCTTCGCTTTGCGGTTACGGCATGCATTTCAGGGACCAGGGCAGGCAGTTTCCGGATATCGTCGAATTGGTGAAAGAGAAATAAGAGTTTTAGCGTGTAATTTAGGACAAAAAAAGGGGCTCCAGCGAACCCTTAATTTCTTTTATCTTTACTTACTACCTGTTTAGCGACCTTTTTTTATTCTGACACCTAACCGTTTTAAGAGTCTGATGTTAGAACTTTCACCACATTGTTTTTTCTACTTTGTTTCCTGAAGCTCTCGCTTCCTGATGTTTCTATCTCAGTAGTTTTCAATTACTGAAAACGTAGATCCAACTTTGTCGGCGACAGTCAAACCGTGATTTTCATCTCCGGTAGGTAGTTTTCAAAATACTGTCCATTGATGGTATTCCCTGGAGCCTAGTTAAAGTATATTACGGATTGCAAAATCTTGTCAAGCACGCACTGTAACATTTAGCACGATCATGTATAAATATAATCAATTTTCATTCAATAGGCTTGCGGAAATCAAGCTATAACACTGTATTTACAGCGTCAGAGTCTACATTCCCTATTGTTCCATTCATTGTGAAAATATACACCTCGGGGCTGATCAATTCTCTCGAAAGTGTGAGAGCCAAAGTAATCACGCTGAGCCTGTATCAGCTTGGCAGGCAAAGATTCTGAGCGATAAGCGTCATAGTAATTTAAAGCTGAGCTCATAGCAGGAGTCGGTACGCCATGGACCACAGCAGCCGCCAGGACTCTCCTCCAGGGAGTTTGTGCCTCGTGCAGTTTTTTCTGGAAATATTCATCCAGCATCAGATTGGGCAAAGCCGGGTTTTCTGTAAAGGCTTGACCGATAGCATCCAGAAAACCGCTGCGAATGATACATCCGCTGCGCCAGTTGAGCGCAATCTCTTTGTAGTTTAGATTCCAATTATATTTTTTATCGCCTGCCTTCAAAAGGGCGAAACCCTGGGCATAGGAAACAATTTTGGAGGCGAAGAGCGCATGCCATAGGTCTTGAACCATAGCGCCCGGCTCAGGAAGATCAGCGGCTTCCGCGCCCTTGAGAATCTCGGCAGCGGCAACACGTTCCTCTTTCAAAGCTGACAAAAAGCGGCTGTATACTGCCTCAGTGATCAGTGTCAGCGGCACCCCTTCCTCCAGAGCTGTGTGTGCTGACCACGCTCCGGTCCCCTTCTGTGCTGCGACATCCAGGATCTTGTCCAGCAGGTAGGAGCCGTTATCTTCCTTATAAGTCAATATATCTGCAGTAATCTCGAGCAGATATGACTTGAGCTCGCTGTCATTCCATTCCTGAAAGATCCGCTGAATGTCTTCATTGCCAAGGCCTGATAAAGTTCGCATGATATGGTAAGTTTCAGCTATCAGCTGCATATCGCCGTATTCGATACCGTTGTGCACCATTTTCACAAAATGGCCGGCTCCGCCATGGCTGACCAGTTGGCAGCCTGGCTCACCTTCCCCAATCCGGGCGCTGATAGCCTGAAAGATATCTTTAACCAGCGACCATGCTTCTTCCGATCCTCCCGGCATCAAGGACGGACCTGTAAGCGCACCCTCCTCACCGCCTGAAATACCTATTCCCATGTAATGTATCCCCTGGCTTTCAACGAAGTCAGAGCGCCGCATTGTATCCTGACAGAGTGAATTTCCTCCGTCAATGATAATGTCGCCTTCTTCCAGCAGAGGAATCAGTCCGTCTATCAGATCGTCAACAGGCCGCCCCGCCTTAACCATGAGCATGACTTTGCGGGGTTTTTCAAGCTGATTGACCAGCTCTTCCAGGCTGTAGGCTCCGATTATGTTTTTGTCCGCGGCTCGCCCGTTTACGAAAAGATCAACTTTGTGAGTACTGCGGTTGTAAACACTGACAGTGAAACCCTTGCTTTCCATGTTAAGTGCCAGATTCTCACCCATTACTCCCAGTCCGATCAGCGCGATATCAGATTTCGACATTATAATCACCTCACATGTATAAAAAAGGGCGTTTCCGACTGGAAACACCCCGTATAGAGTTAAAATCTATGATGCTCTTAAGCGTAATTCTCAGCGACAAAGTCCCAGTTGACCAGATCCCAGAATTTCTCAATGTACTTCGGGCGGGCATTGCGGTAGTCAATGTAGTAAGCATGCTCCCACACGTCGCAAGTCAGAAGAGCTGTCTTGCCGTCTGTCATAGGCGTGCCGGCGTTGCTGGTGCTGACAGTTTCAAGTTTGCCATCAGCACCCTTAACCAGCCAGGCCCAGCCTGAACCAAAGGTTCCCGCTGCTGTGGCGGAGAATTTTTCTTTAAATTCATCAAAAGAACCAAAGGCTTCATCAATGGCAGCAGCTAATTCACCACCGGGTTTTCCGCCGGCATCAGGCGCCAGACAGTTCCAGTAAAAAGTATGATTCCAAACCTGAGCGGCGTTATTGAAGATGCCACCGCTGGATTTCTTGATGATATCTTCAAGGGACATATCCTCAAATTCGGTTCCGGCGATTTGCTTGTTCAAATTTGTAACGTAAGCCTGATGATGCTTGCCGTAGTGATACTCGAGAGTCTCTTCCGAGATAACCGGTTCAAGTGCATTCTGAGCAAATGGCAGTTCTGGTAATTTGTGTTCCATTAATATTCTCCTTCTCTTTTCTTGGTCAGAGTCGATTCTG
>JAQWBU010000073.1 GCA_028706195.1 Eubacteriales bacterium | reverse complement strand
CAGACTGGAAATAGTAGTCGCCCAATACATGCCCGATTAAGAATAGAATCAAAAGAATTTTAGTCACTTGTCCCCTCACCTTCCCTGCCTAAAAATGAGTTGACATTATCTAGCGCGGCTTTGAATGAGTAGAATCTGGCATTATTCAGCGCTTTGCTGACACTCGATTGTCCGATATCAAGATACTTTGCTGCTTTATACTGATTCTCTTCATTTAAGAGATAAGCCTGAATAATCTCTTTCTGACGCTCTGTCCACTTGGATTTCAAGGCCGTGCAGACAGATAAAATGGAATTCAGCAATTCATCGATTTCTTCATTCTCGTCTTCTGAGCAAATCATGAGACTGGCATCGCGTCCTGCATGCTGAGAACGGATGCCTTTGACTTCTTCAATCATTCTTCTGGCCCGATGATATGCAGTTCCATCAATTTCTCTTGAATTGTCGAAATTGATATCGGTGTTAATATCGCCGATTCCAATGCCAAAACGCATTTCAACCGGAGACATCGCCATCTCTATTTCAGAGATGATCTTCATAATATTGCTTCTGTTCTTGAGCAGACCCTGAAACTCATCCCCTAAAGTAATAGAGAATTTGGCCGCGATATCTTCCGAATACTTGAGATTGACATCAGATAAGATATCTTTGTACTTTTGTTGGGTGGCTTTTCTATCTTTCAATCTTTTTGAATCTACTATGTCCCCAATAATGGCAACATATTTGTCATAGAATAAGTTTAAAGACATATGATCACCTCAATCCTTTTGATATTTTAACAAAAATAATGATTCACTGCAATGTGAATCATAGATAATCATTCAGCTATGAGTGAATCACTTGCATTTCTGTTAATAAGCTGTTACTTAACAGTGATATGACGCTATAAATAAGTGTATCCAATAAGTCCTTTGCTTCTTCAATTCACAGCTTTCTTGCTCTAACAAATATCATGTGTTATACCTGCCGGAAAGCAACGACATCTCCTATTTGCTGCGAAGAGAACATGGAACAGGCTTCGTCCTCCGGGCCGGTGATATTCTGGAGCGGTTTTGGAATAGATTGAATACACGCTTGAAAGACAGCCTAATTTTCACTAAGCGGTGACGCTAATACGAGCGTGAAAGTGGTACCCTTCTCCGCGCTGCTGCTAGCATCAATCTTTATGTCGTGACGGTCTGCCAGAGCGGCAGCGACAGCCAGACCTAGTCCGGAACCTAGAAAATCATCTGTATCGGCCCGATAAAATCGTTCGAATATATGTGGCAAAGCTTTCGGGGGAATTATTTTTCCATAATCATGCACGGAAATCTCAAGCTGTCCCGTATCAAGCAAACTCGGGCTGACAGTCACTTCTGTACCCGGATCCGCATAACGAAGTGCATTATCCAGCAAGATGCTGAAAAGCTGATATAAACGATTATAATCGCCCATATAAGGGTACTGTTTCACGTTGTCCACATAGCGCAAGGTCAAATCAGAACCTCAGTATCATAAGCGTGGGCGCGGTCAGTCATTCTGGCCCAGGACATTTCCTGTAGTGGGGTGCCTACACTGTAATAAGTGCGGGCTGCAAGGTCAGTGACCAGAGACGTTCTGGAAGCCCAGTATAAGTGCCCCGGTGCCGCCCTTGGCGCGCTCTATATAGTACTCGAGCCCGGAATCGTCGATCAGGATTGCCTGCTCTGTCAATTGAACGTTATTGGAGAAATGGATAGATGGCAGTGGCATTCTATTTTTGAATCTCAAGAAACTTTTTAATATCTTCAGCTATCTTTTTATATTCATGATTATGAACATAATGGGGACAGTCCAAATTCACAAGTGTCGCGTTATCAGCCTTTTCTGTAAATGCAAGATGAAAATTTCTCCATCTGTCTTCATCCCAACCTGTACCTTCACCATTAGAAGAGAACATTAAGATGGGAACTTCCGGTATGGGCTTTTCTTTAACTTTAATTGCATTTTCTTTGATATTTTCAACTTCATTTAGCATTGTCTTTGTTGCTGTGCGTCTATAGAATATGGCCCTGTATAATTCTTTCTCTTTTTCAGTGAGTGTGCCAAATTTTATAGCGTCACTTTCCTCAATATCCGGTATCCACCTTGTAATCCCGGTCCTGGCAGCAAAGGAAGTCAATCTGAGCATAGGCATATTTATCTCATAATCCTGATATGCATCCGGAACAGCCATATCTAAACCTATAATTGCTGTTACTTCATCCGGATATGTCTGGGCCCAATACAAAGCTTCAATTCCCGACATGGAATGCGGGCATAATATATATGGTCCCTTTACTCCGGCTTTAGATAAAGCTTCTCTTGTTTCTGACAAAATTGTGCCAATATCTCTATCTATATCAACAATTTCACTAAAGCCGTAGCCGGCTTTTTCTACTACTGCAATTTTATATCTGTCACTTAACAATGAATACAGGGATTTAAAATCCAAGACCGGCGAACTTGTGCCGCCACCGGACATGAAGACTAATACTTCTTCTCCCTGACCTTCTGTATACACATGGATATCATGGCCATTAACTTCTAGCATTTCTCCATTCGGAATAAATAATTCATCTTCTTTGGAAAGCTGAAATTTATGATTAATATAACTAAGTAATATAAACAAAACAATAATTAGAATCAGAACTGAAATTATAATTCCTATATACTTAAAAACCTTCATACTATCAGGCCTCATCCTGAACATTTAAATCTTGCGTCTTTTCCTTTAATAATTCTATATTCCCTAAAAGTCCATTGTCTCAGCCATTTCCTCAATATTCAAGTTATCAGTTTTTTCTCAACGGTGCCAGACATCTAAAGTATTGTAAACGGCCATATCCTTTACAAGAATTTCCACTTGTGCAAGGATATTTATTACATAAGCGTGCTAAGATAAAAACATTACAATTGGAAATGATCGAATAAATTTTCGAAAGGCATTTAATGAATAAATCACCGCTAAAGATATGCAGCTATGCTTCACTTTTACTTGCATTAATTATTTCGTTTATATTTTTTTCCACTACTGCTGTGGCTCAGGAAAAGGCATTGCCTTCGGGTGTTCCGGATTCTGAAATAGCCGAGCTCATCGATACACATATCGAAGAACATAAAGATACAACAGCAGCAGTATCCATAGCCGTGTTCAGAGATCAGGACACAATCTATAAGACAGATTATGGCTATGCAAATATTGAGAAGCAGCTGCCTGCTGACAATGAAACAGTCTACGAATGGGGTTCAGCAAGTAAACTCCTGGTCTGGGTCAGTGTAATGCAGCTGTGGGAGCAAGGGAAGATAGATCTCGAGGCTGATATCAGAGAATATCTACCGGAAAACTTCTTCACTAAACTGAAATACGATCAGGCAATTACAATGACAAATCTGATGAATCACAATGCCGGCTGGGAAGATAGCGTTTTTCACTCTGTAGCCAAAGATGCTGACAGCCTGAAGTCTTTGGAAGCTGCACTAAAAGCCACGGAGCCTCAGCAGGTGTACGAGCCCGGTAAGGTGGTGTCTTACTCCAATTGGGGTGCGGCTCTGGCAGGCTATATCGTGGAGCTGATCAGCGGACAGCCTTTTTACGATTACGTGCAGGAAAATATATTTCAAGCTTTAGGGATGAAGAACAGCTCCGTTTCCCCCGACTATGCGGATAATCCGCAGCTAGCTTCGAAACTATCAGAAAATCAGGGCTATACAACTGGTTTATTGCCCTTGCATGAAGGTTTCCTTTATCTGAATTTATATCCGGCAGGCTCAGCGGCAGGGACTTTAGAGGACTTTTTATGCTTTGCCAAAGCCTTGCTGCCCGATAGTGATGGAGCGGCAAAGTTGTTCCATAAGGCAGATACAGCAGATGAGATGTTCTCACCCACTTTAACTTATCCGGATACAGATATTGATTACGTCAACCATGGATTTTGGTCCAGCGAGTATAACGTTCAAGCCCTGGGACATGCAGGTAACACTCTTATGTATTCGTCCCATTTATTGCTTGACCCTGTTTCGGGCACGGGTATTGTAATAATGACTAATCAAAGCGCTGAAACAGTCTACAATTACGGCTTGCCGCCGCTTATCTTCGGCGAGACAGGGCAGCTCTACAAAAGTGATGAAAAAGCTGATGTATCAGAAATCTCCGGATTATATTATTCGGCCAGAACCATCCATAATGGTATCGGAAAAATGTACACACTCTTAGGTCTGGAGACCCTTTCTGGTTCCGGAGATGGAAACCTGCACTCCTCTTTATTCGGATTAGCAAAGACAAAACTAAATCAGATTGCAGAAAATACCTTTCTCAGAACCCAGCAGATAGAGGATATTGAACTTAAATTTCTTACTAGATTCTCAAATCTTGATGATAAAAAGATGATGTCGACAGCTTACGGAGATTCGCCGGAAGCTGATGCCGGCATCTGGCTTTTAGTGATTGTTGTCATTTTGTTTATACTTGCGCTGCTTTGGAGTGCCATTGTGCTGATCACAAGTTTTATAAAATTGATATATTACAGAATCAAAAAGAAGGGTGCTGCCTACGGCGCCTTCAAAAAGCATCAGATTATAGTCTCTCTTGCCATAATTTTATTGTAAGCGTCAAAGCAAATGACGGCTACCCAAGTCATCAGTAAGTTGAGAAAATAGTACCTAAATAACTGTCCATTGAAGACACATTGTAGGTTTTAGGATGTTTATGAACGTTCTAAGACCTACATAAACATTCAAAGCAGTGCAAAAAGGGGTACAAGATGAGTGTAAGTCTGTCGGTCCTGAAGAGGAATGCGAAGCTGCAAGGCTGGTATGAGGACATAGAAGAAAGAAAGTCCCTCAACATGAGCATCGAGGAGTGGTGTAAGTCTCGTGGCTACGCGAAATCCACATACTATTTTCGTCAGCGTAAGGTTCTTCTGGCTCTGGAAGAGCAGCTAAACAAGAAAGAAGCCTCGGTGGAGTTTGCCGCACTACCGGCTCCGGAAGAAGCAAGAAGCCAGGCTCGCCCAGAAAACAAGATTGTGCTTCGTCGCGGTGAGCTGATACTTGAAATACCGGACGGCACAAGCCGGGAGACGATTCAGGCCATACTGGATGCCATGAAATGTTAAACGATTACGTTGCTTCGGGTCAGATCTATCTGGCCATGGGTCACACAGATCTGAGAAAAGGGATAGATGGTCTGGGGGTAATTATCCAGGAACATTATGGCAAGGAAATAAAAGAAAACGACATCTTCATCTTCTGTGGCCGCAGGAATGATCGCATAAAAGCTTTACTCTGGGAGGGTGATGGTTTCCTGCTACTTTACAAACGTTTGGAGAAAGGTACTTTCAGATGGCCGAGGAACACGTCCGATCTGGCGGAGATAAACGCCAAGCAATACAGAAATCTCATGCATGGTCTGGAGATAGAACTTAATAAAATTCCTCGCCAAAAGCTCGCTCCCAAGATTATTTAAGAAGTAGCAAAAAGCCTTGAATTTGAGGCATTAACGCTTGTTTCAAGTAGCTGTAAATGCTACAATTTATTCATGGATAAAGTGACGATCAGCCGTGAGGAATATGCACAACTCCTAGAGCTTTCTGCCACTGTTAAGTCACTTCAAAATTATGTCTCCGAACTGGAAAACACAGTAAACTTTCTTAAAGAAGGCCTCCATCTAAGTCGCGAACGTGCGTTTGGCAGCTCGAGCGAGAAACTAGAATACCTCGAACAGCTGACCATTCCCAATCTCTTCGATGAGATGGAAGCTCTGTCAGATCCAAAACTTTCCGAGCCAAAGCTGGACGAGATATTTAGTGAAGTAAAATCTCATAAACGCAGGAAGAAAGTCTCCCTGCAAGACAGCCTGCCTGAAGATCTCCCCGTTATTGAACGTCACCACTCTGAACTTCCCGGTGGACAGGATTGTCCTCAATGCGGTCATGAGTTGGTGAAATTTGGCAGCAGAGAGTATAAGCATCTTCTGCTTGTGCCTTCTAAAGCAGTGGTCATTAAAGATATTACGGATGTCTGTAAATGTGTGCACTGTGAAGCAGCCGGTGAAAAAACAGTGATTGTAGAAGCTTCATGCCCTCCATCTGTCATCCCCGGCAGCTTAGCCACAGCCGAGGCAATAGCTCAGATAGCGACAGAGAAATTCGTCCAGGCAACGCCGCTCTACAGACAGGAGCAATACTGGGAACGCTTCGGAGTAAAGCTTTCCCGACAGACTATGTCCAACTGGCTCCTGCGTGCAGTGGAAGATACCCTGAAATCTGTTTACGAGAATATGTGTGAGCAGTTGGTGGCACGAGATGTACTTCATGCGGATGAAAGTCCCTTACAGGTTTTGCGTGAAGAAGGCAAAAGTCCTCAGAGTAAGAGCTACATGTGGCTCTACCGCACAAGCGGAGACAGCGAGGATGCGCTTGTTCTTTACCAGTATGAGCGGGACCGAAAGCAGATAAGACCCCAGAAATTTCTGACAAACTTCCAAGGCTATCTGCACTGCGATGGTTACAGTGCCTACCACAGCTTGGCTGGCAATATTACTTGTGTAGGCTGTTGGTCGCACCTGCGAAGGAAACTAATAGATGCCAGGAAAGCTCTGGGAAAGAGCAAGACAGGCAATAATCTGCTTAATGATCTTCTCTCTTACATAGAGCAGCTTTTTATGTACGAGAAAGTTCTTAAAGAGAAGCCCCCTGACGAACGCCAGGAAGAGCGCCTGCTGCACGAAAAACCGATAGCAGAGAAATTCTTTCAGAGGCTTGAAGAGATAACTGTTTCGGAGAAATCCGCTCTGGGCAGGGCAGTTGCTTATGCCCTGGGACAAAAAGAGTATCTGATGAACTTCTTTCTTGATGGGCGCCTGGAACTGACTAACAACAGAGCAGAACGCAGCATTAAACCCTTCGTCATCGGGAGAAAGAACTTCCTCTTTGCCAACACACCCAGAGGAGCAGAGGGAAGCGCTATCTACTACTCTCTGGTGGAAACCTGCAAGGAAAACAGCATCGATCCCTATGCCTATCTGGTCTACACTCTAAAACAGGCAGCCGTACTTCGGGACGCAGGAAAACAAGAGGACATTGCTGACCTGACGCCAGCCAACTTCAAAAAGCTCCATTCTGATTAGCTCGTTTTACGCTTACATTTTATTGGCTGTGAACATCCTTCTGGTGGCAAGGATAATGTTCTCCATGGCCGGCACGCCTGGACAGATAACGACACATGTTATAGTTAGCATATTTTTGGGCATCATACCCTTGATATATGCT
>JAQWBU010000072.1 GCA_028706195.1 Eubacteriales bacterium | reverse complement strand
GCTCAAATCCAAGCGTCATCGAATCGCCGACGTCAAGTTTGTTTTTAATATCATTCAACTCACCAGTACTTGCTACAGGCTGCCCTTCGGCCTCAAAGATGACATCGCCGGACTTCAGTCCTGCCAGAGCCGCTGCACTTCCGGGCTGTACTGACACAACAAGCACTCCCGGATAGCGTAAATTATTCGCCTCAGCGTCAAACTCTTCTAAAGATATAACCGTAATGCCAAGCATGGGCCATTCATGATTTCCTGTCTGGATCAGGCTTTCGATAATGGGGATAGCTGAATTCGACGGAATAGCGAAACTGATGCCCTGAATGATCGGTTCGCCGGTTCCGGTATCCAAAATCTTCAGCTGATTTATGCCGATAACCTCACCATAAGCATTAAAAAGAGGACCTCCCGAATTTCCCGGATTCAAAGCGGCATCTGTCTGGATCAGGCGCAGCGGAGTGCTGGATAATTCACGATTAACCGCGGACACAATACCCTGAGTGACCGTGCCACGTAATTGACCGGTAGGATTACCAATGGCTACAGCCAGTTCACCTACCTGGATCATATCGGAGTTTCCAAAAGGAACAGTTGGAAAAACCCCGTCTCCCTTTGCTTCTATTTTTAAAACAGCTATATCTGCATACTCGTCACTGCCGACCACAACAGCTTCATAACGCGAGTTATCTTCCAAATAAACATAAACTGCAGTGTGGCCTTCAATAACGTGCGCGTTTGTAATGGTGTAACCGTCTTCAGTTATGATGAACCCTGATCCGGACACTGTACTTTGCTGCACATCCCCAAAACCTCCCTGAGTAACAATCTCTGTATAGATAGCAACTGTCGCAGGACTATTTTTTTCAGTCAGTTCAGGAATTGTCAGTGTCTCTTTGCCCTCCTGAGGCAATGGCGGAGCATAATCTACCAGGGAGAAATCAGGATCCAACGCGTCAACTTCCGTCTGCACCGGCTTCTCAGTTCCTACAGGCGGAGACTCCTGAGTCTCATTCTCCTCATCGGGTTCAGTCTGAATGACAGGTCCCTGAGAGGGATTTTCATCAACATCCGGACCGCCGTCCCGATAACTGCTGTTCACAAATCTATATAAAAGATAGTTCAAACCTGTGAAAAGAATGGCTACTACAATGACGGTTGCGATTATCGCCAGGACAGCGCGTCCCCGGTTTTTAGGAGGTTCCGGGTTTTGATATTTGCTCCTGTACGGATCGTAGGAGGATTTATAAGAAGATCCTGAATCGTGATTGGGTGTTTGTTTGTCCATAAAATTACTACCTCCAAAACAAGAATAACATTAAGTTAATATTAAAGAACTATACATAACTAATGTGACGATAGTTTGGAATATATTCAGCAAAATTTAGAGAAATAATTCATCGAAACGGACTTTAGTTGTCCTCTTTATCAGATGAATACAAAGTCCTTGAGACATTCATCTCAGCTGTGTTATCCCCTTTAGCAACATTGCTGTCGCGGATACCGGAAGTTCTTCTTCTTCGCTGTTTACCATCCATGACCGGCTGGAAAATGAATCTCTTATAAACGATGTCAAGCAGAAACTGTATTCCTTTCATCAGACCTAGAGAGATTAGAGGAATCAGCAAAAAGGCGACAATCAAAAGCAACATTTCCAAGACTATCCAAAGTCCACCTGCAACTATCCCGAGTATCATGCCAAATAGGTTTCCGGCAAACTCAAACAATCCAATCGCTGCTGAAATATGATCGTCCATTCGTTCTATAACGACGGCAGACATACTGTCAATTTGCTTAGGCACCAGTGGCATGAAAAAGTGTAAAAGCAAATAGAAGAGGAGAATGTATTTAAACAGATATAGCAATAGCAATAGAGGCCGGACAGCCATGGGCAAACGATAATAGAAGCTAGATAGTAATGGACTAAGGAGAATTAATACAATTAAAAATATCAAGGATGTCGGATATGAAACAAAAACCAGACGTTCAGCCAGATCCGGGCGAAAAATAAATGCGACAAAAAGCAAGAGCATTAATACAGACAAAATAATATGAGAACTTAAATGTCTCCTGCTTTTATAATCTGTGTCACTCCAGACCGGACCGATAAAAAAACCTTCTAAATAATCCATCTATTCACCAAAACAAAGTGAGATCGCTTGTCTCTTCGATCATGGCCATAAATTTACGCAAAAACTCGTCGGCGGGATCATTACCTTCATAACTATTAACGCGACCTTCTCCCCGAATACTTATTTTCCAGTAAAAGGGGCAAGTCTCTGAAACCTGCTTTATAACTTCATCTTGTCTTAGCACGGGTTGAAATGGTGTGCGATGCAAAATTTTCTGCGCATTTTCAACTTTTTCCTCACTAAGCGACCGAACATAATTCTTGTTCCATTGATTACTGTCCTGCCAATAAAACAATCTACGTTCCAGATTGATATAAGCATGGACATAGCCGCGGCGAAAGACCGAGTACTCACACTCTATTATTTCTGGCTTATGAATAATATGTGCTGAATTTTCGCTGCCCTCTTCGCTCATACTTCTAAGTCCTCAGTTCATGCGCTAATGCAATGTTCACTCTCATGAAGAGAGTGGCTGTTCAAATGAAAATTAGAGTTATTATAGCACGTCAATATCGTTAGCGTTGTCCGAGCGATTCGATTATATTATCGGCTATGACCCGTAAACGTCTCATACGGTGACTAATCCCTGACTTTCCAAGCGGAGGTGACATCAACTCTCCTAAATCCGCGAGACTAAGCTCCGGATTCTCTAAACGAAGATACGCTGTTTCAGCCAGATGCTGTGGCAAAGAATCCAGACCTGCGGTCTGTTCAATAATTTCAATGCTTTCAATCTGTCGCTCAACAGCAGTGGTCATGCGTTCAATGTTGGCTTCGTCAAAATTAACTTGTCTCTGCACTGTACCCAGCAACTCCAGTTCAGTGCGGATTTCCTCAAAACGAAGCAACGCCAGATGCGCTCCTGAGAGCCTTAGAAAATCTGCTATATCTTCACCACTTGACAGATAGACTCCCGGACGACCCTTTGTCCTGGTTTTGCGAAAGGGAAGTTCCATTGCATGCAACAGATCGTGAAGAAGTTCATGCTGCTCTGCCAGAACTGGAGTAATCTCCAAATGGTAAATGCGATTTGATGGATCCGACATAAACCCTGCGGCCAGAAACAACGGTGCCAATATAATCCACCAGTCTGATTGTGGTCTGGTTTTTATCAGAGCATAGAAATCAAAATTCACTACTTCCCATTCACGTCCGTTAAGATCCAGTTCTATTTGCTGATCCCGCTTACCCTTGCTGAGAATTTTAGTCTTAGCGTTAATGTGTTCAGCCAGATCTGAAATCAAGCGAGCAGTCTCATCGCGTGAAACACGCATAACAATATTCTTGCTCTTCCGTGATTTTAGTGATACCACCGCAAAAGACGATAAAGCTGTCAGGGCAGCGGTTTCATTCCACCTATAAGCAGACAGTTTAGATAATAATTCATCTCTTACTTTAGCAGAAAAACTCATACCTTCATCCTGACGAATGCATGTTATTACAACATAGCAGGCGGGCCGTACTCCTTAAGGTCGCGCTCAATATCTCGATGATCTATAACCACCCGGCTCAATGTTGCCGGAAACAGGCTCGCCATACGCTCCACCAGATGAACACTTCTATGGCGGCCTCCGGTACAGCCTACGCCAATGTGCAGCCGTGCTTTACCTTCCCTTATATATAAAGGCAGAGTGAAGTCATAGAAATTTTTCTGCAGTCTGAGAAATTCGTCCGTTTCGCACATCTGATCAATATAGTCCTTGACCGGCTGGTCCAGTCCGCAGAGGTCTCTCAGGTCATCGACATAATATGGATTGGGCAGGAAACGAACATCGACCACATTGTCACAATCAACGGGTATGCCATATTTAAAACCAAAAGATTGAAGAAAAATAGTGATGCGGACACTTGCATCTTTTTTATCCATAAAGATCCGAAACAGTGCATCCCGAAGTTCAGACAGGCTGAGTGATGATGTGTCAATAATCTCAGTCGCCATTCCCCTGACCGGCAGCATCAGTTCGCGTTCCAGTCTGATCGCCTCGATCAAACTTCTGCCTGCTGATAAAGGATGATCCCTGCGACTTTGCTTATATCTGCTGATCAGACTTTTTTCTGAAGACTCAAGGAACAGTACGCTGACATCAATATCTTTTTGTTTCATGTCTTCGAGCGCCGGAACCAGTTTTTCAATCAGATAGGGGTTGCGCATGTCCATTACCAGGGCGAGTCGCGAGCTGCCTACGCCTTCGTCAGTGTTATCGCGATCGGCTAATACATCTAAAATCTCCGTACTTAATTGTGGGGGCAGATTGTCAATAACAAAATAGCCCATGTCTTCAAAGTAATTCGCAGCTGAAGTTTTGCCGCTGCCGGACAAGCCTGTGATGATTACAATTTCCATGTGATTTCCTTATCTAGCCAGGAACATTCCAGCTTATTCAGAGTCTCTCAGTGGCATTTCTTCTTGCCAGTCGCCGATAAATTTAACCTCCGGATACAGCATGACATCAAATTCCTCATGAACTTTAGTCTGCACGATACGAAAAACTTCAAGTACTTCTGATGCTGTAGCTTTGCCATCTTGGATAATAAAACCGGCATGTTTATCTGAAACGCCAGCGTGTCCGTTCCAAAAGCCTTTAAGACCGGCATCTGTGATTAACTTGCCGGCATAATGACCGGGTGGGCGCTTGAAAGCACTTCCTCCTGATGGATAATTAAGCGGCTGGGATTGATAACGACGCAGAGCTATATCTGCCATTTCATCATATATTTCTCCGACTGGACCTGGCTGCAGCTGAAAAACGGTATTGATAACGAGGTGATCCTTATGATCATTAAAAAAGCTACCCCTGTAGTGAAAATTATGTTCAGCTGCTTCCAGAACATGAACTTCTCCCCTGGCGTCCATGTATTGGCTGCTGGCTACCACATCTTCCATCTTACCTGTGTAGGCACCGGCATTCATAACAACAGCACCACCGACAGAGCCGGGAATGCCACTGGAAAAAGCTAAACCAGCCAAACCGGCTGCCGCTGCGCGAGCTGCGATATCTGAAAGTCTGGCGCCCGCCGAAGCAGTTAATTGATCATCATTGATGTCTATTCTGGCCATATCCGGCGATAACTGACAAACAATACCGCGGATACCACGGTCAGAGATCAGTACATTCGTAGCTCGTCCCAAAACTGTCAAGGGCCAATCTTCTTTGCGAATCACTTGTATCGCAGCTATAAAGGCCTCCTCTGTCTGTGGCCGGATATAAATATCTGCGGGTCCACCCAGCTTAAAATTACTGTAGGGAGCCATGTTAAGATCTTCCGCAAGATACAAGTCTCTAATCTCTTTTAATTTGCTCAGCGCCTTATTTTTATCAAACATTGTCTGCTACTCATTTCTATATTTGGGTTCCTGCTTTTTTTTCTCTTCCGGTTCACGCGAATGAAAAACCCGGTCTGCCAGGGCATTGGTCGCATTGTAACCCATCATTTTTTGACGATGATTAATTGCGGCCACCTCTACTATAATTGCTAAATTGCGGCCGGGTCGTATCGGTATGGTCAAAGATGGCACATCAATACCCAATACTGCAGTTGTTTCATCCTCGTTACCCAGACGACTGTAAAATTTACCTTCTTGCCACAATTCGAGATTGATAATTACATTAATATTTTCCTGCTGTTTAACTGATGAAACGCCGTAGAGTTCCTTAACATCCACTATGCCAAGCCCCCGGATCTCCAGCAGGTGCCGGATTATCTCCGGTGCCCGCCCCACTAAAGTAGTATCTGAAACTCTGCGCACCTCAACCAGATCATCCGCGATCAGACGATGTCCTCTTTTGACCAGTTCCAAAGCCGTTTCAGATTTACCGACTCCGCTGTCGCCGGTTATAAGTACACCTTCGCCGAACACTTCCACCAGCACCCCATGGATCGATGTGCGGGGTGCAAGCTCCACGTTGAGATACTTCACCAGCGAGGCATAAAAGGAAGAAGTCGTTTCATGGGTTTGAATGAGGGGAACACTATATTTTTCCGCAGTGTACAACATCGCGTTGGAAGCTTCATGATGGCGACTCAAAATCAGGCAAGGGATTCCGCTGGCCATGAGATGACTCAAACGTTTATTTTGTTCTTTCTCCGAAAGTGAACTCAGATACGAAATTTCCATATTCCCGATTATCTGAATACGGTCCGGGCCAAAATGCTTAAAGTAACCTGCAAGTTGTAATCCGGGGCGAGTAACGTCCGCAACCGAAATCATAATATCGTCCAGATTTTTTGCGGAATATATCACCTTTAAATTGAATGCATCGACGATTTCCTGTAGTGATACCATGCTCATATTATGCAAGTCGCTATACTCCTTTAAATATATCCAGCCGCTGAAACAGCGTTATTCATTTGCTTCAGGATCTTTTTCTTCGGGGGCAGTATATTCTGATTCTGCAGAATATATTTGTTCTTCGCCTGTCTCGGCATCCTTGAAGCAGAACTGCAAACGAACAAAATGTTTGCTTCCTTCCTTTGAACTGATCGCGGATTTGTAAGTCAAAAAGGTGTCCACTTCTCTGTCCCGGTCCAATGCCAGTATTAATGCGGCTTTCAGCTGTATTGCTTTGTCCTCACCAGTGCTGTCAACACTAAACAGGTCTCCCCGGGTGTTGCGGGCAAAATCCCTCAGTTTCTCCTCACTGTGTCTGCCTGAACCTTCCGGATTAACTGCATCATCAACAAGTTCATTATCAGCAATGTAGATAATATTTATCGGTATTCCGTTCGCACAGGCCAGAGCTTTAACATCGTCCAGAGTATAAGTGTTTCCTGAGTATTTCCCGTCCGTGATAATAACGACAGAACCATGATCTACGTCCGCTTCGGCGATATTCTCGATTGCCTTATATAATGCGTCATGCAATAAAAGTGTAGTTCCTTTTAGGGGCGTGCTCGCGTCTACAGCTGCTTTGGCATCAGCATAGTTCGAAGTCAGCTCTGTTTCAATTTGATAACTTGAACCGTAGTTAATCAAAGCAAACATATCCCATTTTACAGGCACAGGTTCCGCTTCGTCAGGATTGGGCTCTTCGTCACCGGGATCTGCTTCCTGGCTCCCGGATTCTTCTGCTCCCTCTTCCTCATCTTCTTTCATCAAATTCATTTCACTTATGAAAGCGTCAAGAGCTTCCTTTAGAGAAGCATTAGAAAAC
>JAQWBU010000071.1 GCA_028706195.1 Eubacteriales bacterium | reverse complement strand
CCGGATTTGAAAGGCCAGACCCAACCTACTAGCAAATTCGCTCAGCAAGTCCTGTGCTTCAGTGTCGCAACCTCCCAAAATTCCTCCTGCCAGCACTGCTGCTCTGAACAGTGCGGAAGTTTTAAGACTTTGCATTTCTTCAATTTCGTCTGCTGTCACCGATTCCCTCTTCTCGAAGGCAATATCACGTGATTGTCCCAAAATCATTCCCCTGCCCCCTGCAGCCTTCGCAATAACATTCATAGCCGTCAAAGAACGGTTTCCTGTATCGTCGAGACAGGCCTTAGCCATTATTTCGTAGGCGCTATTGAGGAGCAGATCACCCGCCAATATAGCCTTTGCTTCTCCGAACGCCACGTGGCAGCTTGGCTGACCGCGGCGCATGGTATCATCGTCCATTGCCGGAAGATCATCGTGAATCAGAGAATATGTATGAATCATTTCTATGGCGAATTGAAAAGGACGGCATTTAGCTGGCGGATCATTAGTGAACAGCTGATAAGACATTTGAACTAATCTCGGTCTCAGGCGCTTACCACCCGAGAAAAGGGAGTATTCCGCGGCCTTAAATACCGAATCATTAATGTCGAGCTGCGTTTTTTCAAACTGCAGTTTCATTTCAGCTTCGAATTGTCTTTGATCAAAGTTTGTACTCATTTTCAATCCAAATTTTATCTGGCATCACTATCGACTGTTTTGGAAAAATCGACACGTTCACCGTTTTCCATCAATTTTTCGATTGTGCTTTCTACTTTTGACAATTGTTTTGCGCAGAGATTCGACAATTCAACGCCTTCCTGGAAAAGTTCCATCGATTTTTCCAAAGATACTTCTCCCTTTTCGAGAAGAGATACTATTTCTTCCAGGCGAGCAATCTTTTCTTCGTAGGAATTTTCGTCTGTGACTGCTGAACATACTTCATTCTTATTTTCGTCAGTCCCGGCCATATCTTTCATCCAATCATCAAAGTCAAAATTTTCTTCTTGCATTATATACTCCTTAAGCTAATTATACAGTATTTGTATAAGGCTTTATTCTACTTTCCCGCTTCTAAGATTATTTCACGCACATCACAAAGTAAGCTGCCATCCTGCAGACGTACAGAAATTGTATCACCTCTTGTCACCTCGGAGACAGAACTGATCAGCTGCTTGTCCTCTGTATAGGTAAGATTGTAACCTCGTGCCAGAATTGCCAGTGGAGATAAGGCATCCAGGCTCACGAGCAGACGTTCAAAAAGTGAACGTTGAGTCGCTGTTCTGCTCCTGATTATGTTTACGAGTCTGGAACTTAGAAGTTCCAATTTTTTGCTTTCACGGGCGTGTTTTTGTTCCAGTGGTCTGCTTAAGCGGTGCTGCAGGGGTAATAATTGATTTCTTGCCTCGCGCGGCAGTCGCCTCATTTCGGAAAGAAGTTGTTGCCTTAAAAAATCCAATTGCCTGCGTTGCGGAGCGACAAATTCAGCCGCCTGCATCAACACAGGCCGTTCACGCAGCTGTCTAAGGCGCTTTCTTTCGCTTTCCAGTCTGCGCAGGACAGATAATTCCAGAGCCGAAGAGAGCTGCTCCTGACGCTCCAGCAAGCGAGCTTTATGGGGCACAGCAAGTTCGGCTGCAGCGGAAGGTGTCGGAGCTCTGAGGTCTGAAACAAAATCAACGATGGTGTAGTCTGTCTCATGTCCCACGGCAGAAATTACCGGGATCTGCGACTCTGCTATGGCGCGCGCGACTATCTCTTCGTTGAAAGCTTGCAGATCTTCTAATGAGCCACCGCCACGGCCGACAATGATCACGTCCCCCAGATTCTCTGCATTTGCCTGCCTGATCGCAGCAGCTATCTGCAACTCCGCTCCCTTGCCCTGGACCGGTACCGGAATTAACAGGAGATTAAAACCCGGATATCTTCTCTCCAGGACATGAATGATATCCCTGATCACGGCTCCGGCTTCTGATGTTATGGCAACTATTCTCTGTGGAATATAGGGAATCGCCAGTTTTCGTTCCTGAGCGAAAAGCCCCTCGGCGGCAAGTTTCTTCTTCAGCTGTTCGAACGCCAGATATAAATCTCCAAGACCGGCTTGTTCCATACCGCTGACAATAAACTGGAAGCGCCCGGTCTTGTCATAAACATTCGGTTTTCCCACTGCTATTACTTTCATTCCGGACTGAGGAGAGAAATTTACGCGGCCTGCGGATCCCCTGAAAAGTACGCAGGAAACTGCTGCTTCGTCATCTTTTAGTGTGAAATATGAATGTCCGGAAGGATAGCGCTTGAAATCAGAAATTTCACCTTGCACGCGGGCCCTTTGCATTTCAGGATCCTGTTCAAATAAAAGATTAATCCGACGGTTGAATTCACCTACTGTCATCACATCAGCCACGGCAGATGGTTTAGTCACGAAACACTCCTTTATTATTCAAGTTCTTTGTCTCGCACAACTGCGCCAAGAACGCCGTTTATATACTGGTATGCATCTTCCTCGGCGAAAGTATTAGATAGCTGTATGGCTTCAGAAATCGCAATCGAAGCCGGAACAGTGCCGTGGACAATTTCGAAAAGCGCTAAGCGAAAAATACAGCGGTCGACGATGGGCAGACGCTCGGGAGTCCATTTGCGCAAATAGGGCGCGTACATGGCATCCAGCTCTTCTTTATTCGTCAAGACCCCATTTACCAGTTCATCAAAGAATTCCAGATTATCATCTGAAATCTTTTCCTGTAAAAGTAAAAACTGCTCTCGTTGTTTTGCGATATCTTCGCAGTGCATCTCGCATTCAAAGAGAAATTGCAGAGCCCTCTCTCTTGCTGTGTGTCTGCTCACCTAAACTCCTTCTTTAACGAACTTTATCGAAATTTTCCCGGTGGAAAAATTTTGTCCAACCAGCGCCTGACTGTTTCCCGATCGCTGAAATATCTGATACCAAGATAGTAGCCTAAGGCTGTCAGAACTAATATAAATAATAAACGAAAAAACCCAAATCGAACCCAAATCAATGCAATAGCAAAGCCTACGATGGCGCCTGCTACTCCGGGACCACCCCGCTTTAAGCTTTGCCTTATGCGCTGAAATATGTTGGATGAAGGCATATTCTGCTCCTGCTAACGCTCAACCCGGGCTGCAATAGCTTCGACCCGGTTGACGCGCACGTTTACATCGCCGACTTCAATTCCGGTGTAACGTTCTATATCTTTCTTAACCCTTTCCTGAACTCGTGCCATCATAGCAGGAATTTCTACATCCGAATATGCCATAACTACCAGACTGACGGAAATTGCCTCACCTTTGAAAGGTGCCACATGAGCTTTAGCGGATTTGACACCGGATTGTGATGCTTTAGCTGCGTTAAGAGCAATGCTTTCAATCGCGTCTACGCCTATGTCAATTGAGCCGATCGGGTTCGTGTGAATTCTGGCTTTGCGCAATCTGCCGGACAAGATAGTTACCACCATGGTAACAATGGACAGTATCAGCCCGACCAGAGATAAAACCATAACAATGGTTCGCATCGGCTGCTTCTGAGCAATATCCAGAACCATTGTCAGCACTGTAGTCAGGGCGACATTGCTGACAATCATGATAAAGGTCAGCAGAAATACAACCGCCAGCAGTAAAGAGAATAGGATCAGTAAAAAGCGCACCAAGTTGTTCATATAGTCCCCCAGTCAATCAGTTAATTCAGAGGTCAGCGTCTCAGCAGAATTATCTACTGAAGGAAATTCCGTATCTTCGGAAATTATATCTACAACATGGACATTTACGGCATCCACGCTAAGCCCGGTATAGGATTCAACATCACGCTTAACCCTCTCTTGAATTGACCAGGCTACTTCAGGCAGGACATATCCAAAATCAATGATGGGATAAACCGTAATGATAACATCGTCGGCATCTTCTTTGCGAAAAGAAACACGAACGCCCATGCCTTCGTGTTCCAGGCCGATTACCTCTTTTATGTTGGCGACAACACTCCTGTCTAGAGAAGCTACGCCTTCAGTCGCCAAAGTGGCTTCTGCAGCATATTGGGCGATAAAACCACGAGACATGGTTTGCTCGCCTTTAATCGAGACATGCCTTCTTTCTTCAGACATGCTCAGGCCCGTTCTAAGTACTCTCCGCTGCGCGTGTCAATTCGGATTATATCTCCGGTTTCAACAAACATGGGAACTTTGATCTCAGCACCTGTTTCGATTACTACCGTCTTCATGGCACTTTGGGCAGTGTCGCCTCTGACAGCCGGCTCACTCTGGGTTACTTCCAGTTCGACCGCGATGGGCAATTCTACCAGAAGAATTTCGCCTTTATATGTGACAACATGGGCGATCATACCTTCCTTTAGAAACTTGAGCGCATCTCCCAGAATATCCTGATGAATCGGCATCTGTTCAAAAGTTTCCGTATTCATGAAGTAGTAGAGCTCACCGTCTTTATATATGTAAGACATATCAGCGCGTTCCAGACGCACCTGCTCAAATTTCTCAGACGGATTGAAACTACGCTCAACAACACCCCCGCTTTTCAAATTTCTGTATTTTACGCGAACAAAGGCTGAACCTTTTCCGGGTTTCACATGTTGAAATTCCACAACCTGGAAAACATGGCCATCCATTTCAAATGTCACGCCATTTCTAAAATCGCCGGCACTTATCATAATTCCTCCAAACCAGATATTACTGTTATTATGCTTAGACTTGATAATATATTAAGACTAAGTAAACTTATTCTAGTTCATTAGTATCGCTGTCGCAAGCAATCTAATTGAGCAGCTGTTACAATGGCCCGGAGGTAATTTGTGATGAAGAAATTAAGAGAAAAAGTCAGAGACTACTTTTTCCCTGACAAAATAGTAGATTCTATAAAAGATATCGATTTTAAAGCTTTAAAAAATCAGGGATTCCGTGTTATTTTATTAGACATTGATAATACTTTGGTTCCGCACGGAATGCGTTCTGCTGATGAGACGGCTTTGAACATAAAGAGTACTTTGGAGAATCTGGGATTATCTCCGATTGTCTGCTCCAATGCAAAGGCGGAAAGGCTTGTCAACTTCAGCGGTTCTTTGAACATTGAATGCATAAGCGATGCTAAGAAACCGGCGCCTCATGCCATAAATGAGTTTATGGCTGGAAATGACATATCTGCTGATGAGATAATAATGATTGGAGACCAACTGATCACTGATGTACTGGCAGCACGACGAGCCAAGATACCTGTGATTCTCAGTAAACCGATTAGCAAGAAGGAAATCTTCTACGTCAAACTGAAGAGACCTCTGGAACGACTTCTGATTCGGATTGGTGGCAAAAATATATTTGATGCCCTCGAGGAGGTAAGGATTGATAGTTTGTAAATTCGGTGGGTCGTCTCTGGCAAGCGGCGCACAAATAAGAAAAGCCTGTTCTATTATTCTGGATAACGCTGAACGTCGGATTGTGGTAGTGTCTGCGCCGGGCATCCGTACGAATGTACCCGGTGATAAAAAAATGACAGATCTTCTGATCGATCTGACCAATGTTCGCTGGGCCGGCCTGGAGGGAAACATGGAGTTATTGGCCATCAGCGACCGTTTGTTTTCTCTGGTTTCTGAGCTGGATCTTCATCCCAGCATAGCTGATCAGCTGCTGGCGGAAATCGCACGCAGGAGCGAAGACACCACCGTCCATCATAAAATATATCGTGATGGCATTGTTTCTTTGGGAGAAGCAATCTCCGGCCGTGTAGTGACTGAATATTTACATTCTATTGGCGTTAAGGCGAAGTTAGTTGATCCGCGCGATGCGGGACTGGTCTTGTCATTTTATTCCGGTCTTACCCAGATTCTTCCTGAATCATACGATAATCTCAGCACACTTGCCTCTGAGGAAGAGCTGGTGATTTTCCCCGGCTTTTACGGCCTTACTGAAGAAGGAAACACTATCACCTTCTCACGTGGCGGTTCTGATATCAGCGGCGCAGTAGTCGCAGCGGCAACAGAGGCTGACCTTTATGAGAACTGGACTGATCAGGATCATGTCTATGCGGCTAATCCGAATTACATTAATGATCCGGAACCGATAAAAGAGATAAGTTACAGTGAAATGCGCGAATTAGCGTATATAGGTTTTTCCATCATTCACCCCGAAGCGTTGGAGCCTCTGTTTAGTCATAGAATACCGATTCGTATAGCCAATACGGATAATCCATCCGCTAAAGGCACCATGGTGCTGGCAGAGCGGACTCATCTGGACAATGTCGTTACCGGCATAGCCGCCAACGATGATTTCTGTACTATAAATATCCGCCGTGTTCTGCTGAACCAGGAACGCGGTATTCTTTTGAGAATCTTAACCATTTTCAATGAACTTGATATAAATGTGGAGCACGTACCAAGCGGAATTGACTCACTAAGCGTCATTGTTCGCGGTACGGAGTTTACTCTGGAAGATGAATTGGTTCTGCGTGATCGGCTGCAATTGGAATTGGGCATGAATGACATAGAGGTCACGCGCAATCTCGCCGTTATCATGATTGTGGGCGAAGGTATGAGGGACACTGTCGGTGTTATTGCCAGAGCTGCCGCTGCCATTGCCAGGGAAAACATCAGCATTGAGGTCATTATGTCCGATTATCACGAAATCAGCTGCATCTTTATGATGTCAAAATACGAGATGAACCGGGCCATGCACGGACTTTACAATGAGTTCTTTCCTCGCAGCTGATGGAATTTCACTGCGGACGTTTTGATTCAATAATGATCTGACTGTCCGTCACAAAATTATCTAAGGCATTAGACAAGGGATCGCGCAGCTTATCTGCTGTTATATCCTGACTATTTAAATAAACATAAGCGTCTTTCTGAACCATATAAGCATAGGGTGTACCACTTCCGGATTGAAGTACAAAGCCAGAATCTGCCAGATGGTTGGCTAGCAGCGGATGAGCTTCCGCATGATTTCCATTGGTGAAAGAAAAGATTCGAAGATCAGTGATAAATCCCGCGATCTCGTTTTGCATCAGCTCAGTATCCCCGGAAAGTGAGCTGAGACTCTGATCAGGTACAGATAGTCTGCTATAAGACTGTGAAGCGAAGACCCATTGTTTCTTCTGAAGCGATTCAAAGATGCTTCTTAGCTTATCTTTGTTAGCTACTGTATCTTCAACCGGATCGGGATAATAATTCAGTCCGATACTCTGTGCTTGCGACCTCATGCAGGCAAGGTGATCCTCACGCAGCGGATAGCCGAAAAGTCCGTCAACCCCGGAGAGTACTATGACTCCTTTAGCACCATTAAAGCCAAAATCAG
>JAQWBU010000070.1 GCA_028706195.1 Eubacteriales bacterium | reverse complement strand
AAATTGACTGAAGTTACTTTAAAGTATTAAAGGAATTTCAATATGATTAGTTCAAGTTAGATTGTAAAGAAGTGTAATACTTTGAGCGCACAAGTGGCTCATATCAAGCGTGGGTTCAGGTCAACTAGTTTCTTAGTGAACGCTTAAGCGAACGATAATATTATCGACCGTTTTTTCGTTCGTTATTAGTGATAATTTGAACGCTAATACTAGAGGGATTTAGTATGAAAGAATCTAGGATTTTGGAATACAAGAGAGAAATTTCTCACACCTATTTAAAAACTGTTAGTGCATACGCAAACTATGGTACTGGTGAGATCAAGTTCGGTATTGATGATAAGGGACAAACCATTGGAATCGAAAATTTGGAAGAGAGTTGTCTCCGAATAGAAAACCAGATCAATGATCAGATTAACCCAAAGCCAGACTTCACGCTCGATATCAACAGAAGAACAAGTGTAATAACTCTTAAGATAAAAGAAGGTTTGCATAAGCCTTACTTCTATAAATCAAAGGCATATAGGAGAAACGATTCCGCTACAGTAGAGGTTGACACGCTGGAACTAACTCGCCTGATTCTTGAAGGGCAGAATATGACGTTCGAAAACCTGAAATCATCCAAGCAGGATTTATCTTTTAATTATCTCGAAGAGGCACTTAAAGCGACACTTGGTATCCAGGTATTATCAAAGGACATTCAAAGAACTCTTGAGATATACTCAGATAATGCTGGATATAATAATGCTGCAGCTCTGCTCGCAGATGAAAATATATTTCCCGGAATCGATATTGTGAAATTCGGAGAAAATATAAATGTATTACAAAATCGCAAAACAATTGAACATGTTTCTATTTTGAAGCAATTCGAAAAAGCTATGGAAATGTATCGCCAATATTATCAATATGAAGAGATAAAAGATGCTTACAGAGTGATCATCGAAACTATTCCTGAAGTAGCTTTCAGAGAGGCTATCGCCAACGCAATTATTCACAGAGTATGGGATGTCGGAGCACATATACGAGTAGCCATGTACATAGACAAGATAGAGATAACTTCACCGGGCGGCCTGCCAAAAGACATAACTGAAGACGAATACCTAGAAGGACAAGTATCCATACTTAGAAATCCAATAATTGGTAGTGTTTTCTTCAGACTAAATCACATAGAGCGATTCGGCACCGGGGTCAGAAGAATCATTAATGCATATGTCGACAGCGAGATTAATCCTCAATTTGGTGTGTTCGAAAACTCAATCAAAGTAACTTTGCCCGTCTTACAGCTGAAGTCTTTACTTAATTCAGATGAAAAATTAATCTTAGAAGCTCTTGCAGGTTACAAGAAAATGTCGAGTTCCGAGATCGCATCATTTACTGGTTTCGGAAAAACCAAAGTAGTCAGCTTACTTAATGCACTAGTTCAACAAGGTTTGATTAAAGCAGAAGGCTCTGGTCGCGGGAGAAAATACACAAGATAAGTGTTGGTAATGTTCCTCTGCCCACGAACGTGAAACAAAATTGCCTGAAAAACAGAGTATCATTATGCCTCCAGCAAGGGCGCCATTGAGTCCCTGGCCAAGTGCATGAATATTGAATATCAGGATAAAGGGATTACATTTCACCTCTTCCATCCCCCGCTCACCCGAACAAAATCAGCTTCCGCCTTGCCTGTGCCAAAAGAATTTATGGCAGACCCTCTTAAAGTCGGGACTGGATTTGCGAAAAACATTAATAAGAAAAGCTTTATATTCTGTAACAGCTTCGGACAGAAAATTCAGGTCAGATTAAGCTATTTATTCCCCCTGGCACTGGGCAAGCTCATGAGCAAAGCCACAGCAAATTATGCAAAAGAAACGTCATGAGAATTATGTTACTGAATGAGGATTGATAGATTTTATCAATGCAATAATTGTCCTGTATGTAATAATGAAGGGACTTTCGTTAGTAAATAGTCTAAGGAGGACATTAAAATGCTTACGATAGAATTTTTCCATGATGTCATCTGTAGTTTTTGTTTTCCAATGTCTGCACGAATGCGTCGTATAGCCAAGAAATTCAATAATATAGAGATTATCCATCGATCCTTCGCCTTAGGATGGGAAGCTGAAGATTTCATCCGCAGCTTTGGTTCCCGGGAAGCTGTTAAAACGGAAGTGTTAAAGCATTGGGCTCATGCAAACGAAAATGATGACGAGCACCGTTTCAACATTGACGGAATGTACCAAACTGATTTCAATTTCCCCATTTCAAAACCTGCCCTGAAAGCTGCAAAAGCAGCTGGCCTGGTTGGCGGTGAAAATATGTATTGGGATGTGTTCGATCGAATTCAAAACAAATTGTTTGTTGAGAATAAGAACATTGAAGATATTGTCATCTTGGAAGAAGCAGTGAAGGAAACGAGCATATCTTTTACGGATTGGAAAGCACAATTTGAAAATGATGAAACAGAAAAAGCCGTACTTGCTGATTTGCATCTGGCGCAAAGCTATGGTGTGAAAAGTGTACCGACTTTAATTATTAATCATAAGTACGCAATTTCCGGGGCTCAATCACAAGAGGAAATGGAAAAACTATTAGGCAATATCTCAGAAGATGAAGGAATTCCATTAATGAAATTACAAACACTTCAAACAGGCGATTCATGTTCTATTGTTGATGGCACATGGAAATGTGATTAACTGAATTTGATGTCACATATGAAAAATTGGGCGAAAAATGCGTTATGAAAAAGATTAGTTTAATCATTACATTTGTTTTAATTTTTACTTTGTCGACTCCCCGGCTTGCTTACGCAAACATGGCAGCCCCTGCAATTGCCGATATTGGTTCAGCAATTACATTTGAGAAAAACGATACTATTTCAGTTTTATCTGAGGTATTAGACATTACGGTTGACGGTCCGGAAGCGGATATTGTTGCGACTTATAAAATGAAAAATACTACTGGTGAAAGCATCTTCACACAATCAATGTTTCTTTCTCCAAACATTGATAAAAGTGGTGTAAGGGTAATAGTCAACGACAAAGACACAGCTTTTGAAGTTGAAAGTTATGTTTTATATTACGATTCAAAAATTAAAACAGATGATTGGCAGTATGTGCTTTCAGATGGCGAGGTCGCAAGCAGCAACGACGAGCAGACAGTTGACACCATAAACTTTCAGATGGATTTCGCACCATATGAACAATATGATGTGGTAGTTTCTTATCGTTACAGTCTTGGCGGATACCCTGATTATGACTTCAATGTCAAAAGCGGTGAGATTGAATACTATCTGGCTCCTGCCGCTATGTGGAAAGATTTCGGAGGCATAACGATCAACCTATACCTTGATAAGGATATGCCCGTTATATCAAGCAGTAATATTGAATTTAAAAAAATTGACACGCGCACATATCAGTACGTTTCAGATACACTTCCCGAAGAAAATCTAGAGATTGTTGTTGATGAAAACTGGTTCCAAAACATTTTCAGCACTTTAAGAAGCCCTTATCTCCCTATGCTACTTATGATGTATTTACCATTTATTTTGATAGCTTTAATTGTTGTTATCTTTATAGTCTGGCGTTTACGTAAGAGGAAAGTCTGAAATTGATGGAGGAGATTGTAATTGACGCATACACACATTAAGTCAGCTAAAGGATTGGATTATTTTATATCTGCACTTTTCGCTTTTGCTGGATTAGGCATTGAGGTGTTAAGGAATTCAAATATAACGGCTGGCTCAAGTTTGTCTTTCAATACATTTACTATATTTTTGAAGTAGTGCTTGTTGTTCTTATTGTTGTCTTCGGACAGAAAGCATTTGAAAAATGGTTTCATAATGATGTTTCCGTGTGGATTCCTTATGGCGGGGTTTTGACGGGACTTACCTGGGGAATGGTTCACATACTTACAAAAGGAAGCATCTCAACAGGTATATCATTGTTCTTAATTAGCTTAGCTTATGGTATAACTTACTTATTGGTAAATAGAGATACTAAGAAAGCATATATTCTGATACTCCTTATGTTTGTGCTGTAGCTAATACTGAGGTGAAAGTATGCCGGAATTGGGAGATGACATTCCATATTGGAGCTTATCGTCCGAAGAAGCGCTGTCCGGCATGCAATCAAAACAGGCCGGACTGACCGAGGCCGAGGCGTTACATCGGCTAAAACAATTCGGGGATAATTCGATTAAATCGAAAGGCAGCACTGCTCCCCTTCTTCTCTTTCTTAACCAGTTCAAGAATCCCATCATGATTATTTTAATCATCGCAACAATAATCTCCGGACTGACAGGCGACCTGACAGATTCTCTCATTATCATGGCCATCGTTCTGGCCAGCGTTGTCTTGAGTTTTATCCAGGAATACAGTGCCAATCACGCAATTGAAGAACTTCGCTCCAGAATTCAGCTGCAATCAAGCGTGTTGCGCGACGGAAAAGTGGCTACGATTCCCACGAGTTTGATTGTGCCGGGCGACATCGTCCTGCTTTCTGCCGGCAGTTTGATTCCTGCAGATGGACGGGTTCTGGAATGTGATGATTTTTTTGTCAACCAATCCATATTGACCGGGGAGGCACTTCCCGTTGAAAAAAGGCCCACAGCTGTACCGACAAATTCCACACTGTCTGATCGCGACAATAGCGTTTTTACCGGCACCAATGTCTACAGTGGCAGTGCGACGATGCTCGTAGTGAAGACAGGAATAAATACCGAATTCGGGAAAATCGCAAAGAAACTGACACTGCGTCCGCCACAAAATGAGTTTGAACACGGTATCCGGCAGTTTGGCTATTTACTGACTCAGATCATGTTGGTTCTGACACTGCTGGTTTTCGCCATCAACGTCATTGCCCACAAGCCAGTGATCGATTCGCTGCTGTTTTCAGTGGCTCTTGCTGTGGGAATCACACCTCAGTTGCTGCCGGCCATCATTAATATTACCCTCTCCAAAGGATCAAAAACCATGGCGAAGGAAGGTGTGATTGTTCGGCATCTGACTGCTATTGAGAATTTCGGCAGTATGGATGTTCTCTGCACAGATAAAACCGGCACCCTTACGGAGGGAGTTGTTCAGCTGGATGGCGCTGTCGATGCAGAAGGAAAACCATCAGAGAGTGTTTTCAAGTTGGCTTACCTGAATTCCAGTTTGCAGACAGGCCTGGAAAACTCCCTTGATAAAGCAATTATTGCCTACAAATCACTGGATATTGGAAATATTGTCAAACAGGACGAGATCCCTTACGATTTCACTCGCAAACGTCTCAGCATTATTGTTAACGATGGTCAAGAGTTCAGCATGATTACTAAAGGTGCCCTGAGCCGCATCCTAGACATTTGCGAGCAGATTCAAATCGGTGCAGACATTCAAACGCTGGATCAAGCACACACTGCAAACATTCAAAAGCAGTTTGAAGCATGGAGTGACAAGGGCTACCGGGTTCTGGGTGTTGCCAGGAAGACCGTAGCAGATAAAAGCGAGTACTCCGTGGAGGATGAAAAGGCGCTGATATTTCAAGGGTTTTTGCTCTTTGCTGATCCGCCCAAGGCTGATGTTGTACAAACAATCTCCGAGCTTACCAGTCTAGGTGTTCAGCTGCGCATCATCACGGGAGATAATAAATTAGTGGCCCTGCATACGGCAAATATGGTTGGTCTGAAGCTTAGCGGCATCCTGACCGGTGCTGAACTGCTTCAGATGAGTGATGAAACGCTTGGCAATGTTGTTGAGAACACAAACCTTTTCGCCGATGTGGATCCTAATCAGAAAGAGCGCATTATTCTGGCCTTGAAAAAGAAGAAACTTGTGGTTGGTTACATGGGCGATGGTATTAATGATGCGCCCGCCCTTCATGCTGCAGATGTCGGTATTTCCGTCAACACGGCAGTTGATGTCGCCAAGGAGGCGGCAGATTATGTTTTGCTTGAAAAGAGCCTTTCCTCTCTGAGGCGAGGCATTGAACTCGGGCGTATTACATTTGCCAACACGCTCAAGTATATATATATTACCACCAGCGCCAACTTCGGCAATATGTTCAGCATGGCAGGTGCTGCGCTGTTTATGCCCTTCCTCCCATTACTGCCCAAACAAATATTATTGATCAATTTCATTACAGATTTCCCCGCTCTCACCTTGGCCGGCGATTCTGTAGATCCCGAGATGGTAAGCAAGCCGCATCGCTGGGATATTCGTTTCATACGCAATTTCATGTTTACATTTGGTTTGATCAGTTCGGTTTTCGATTATCTGGCCTTTGCGGTTTTGCTGCTTGGATTTCGAGTGCAGGAGGAGGCCTTTCAAAGCAGCTGGTTCACTATCTCAATCTTAACTGAACTGATGATGTTATTAGTCATGCGAACACAAAAGCCGTTTTTTAAAAGTAAACCTGCACCGACGCTGCTTTACTCAACTATGGGAGTAGCCGCTTTTACACTTATACTTCCCTATCTGCCTGTTCAAAAGTTCTTTAATATTGCGCCCATCAGGCCGGCAATCCTCTTCTCTTTACTCGCGATCGCAGCTCTGTACATCGGCACAACAGAGGTAGCAAAATATATATTTTACAAAAAGCACCGGATACCCTAAGTGTAAGGCAGGAGATCAGGAGGATATTTGCAAGGTGAAAAGAGTATTAATTACAGGAGCAAATCAAGGGATTGGATTCCACATGGCTAACCAGTTACTTGCAGATGGATGTCAGCTAAGTGTTCTTGACCTGGAAACCGATCAAGTGGAGCAATTGAGAGAAATTTATGCGGATCGTCTTCTGGCAATCACCTGTGATGTCAGGGATGAAGCTGCGATAAGAGAAGCTGTGGAAAGAAGTGCAGAACGGTTCGGCGGCATAGATATCGCCATACATAACGCCTGCAGATGTACTTCTGAGTCAATGGAAGAAACTCCCTATTCAGTTTATCAGGATGTATTGGATGTCAATTATTTCGGGGCGTTGAGATTGACGAAAGCTGTTATTCCCTATATGGAAATAGAAGGCAAAGGCAAAATCATTTTCACCAGTTCAGGCGTAGGCGTTATGGGTTTTGTAAATATCAGTCCCTATGCCTCCAGCAAGGGGGCCATTGAGTCCTTGGCCAAGTGCATGAATATTGAATATCAGGATAAAGCGATTACATTTCACCTCTTCCATCCCCCGCTCACCCGAACAAAATCTGCTTCTGCTTTACCCGTGCCAAAAGAATTTATGGCAGACCCTTTGAAAGTAGGAACCGGCTTTGCGAAAAACATTGATAAGAAAAGCTTTGTAATCTGCAACAGCTTCGGACAGAAAATCCAGGTCA
>JAQWBU010000069.1 GCA_028706195.1 Eubacteriales bacterium | reverse complement strand
GCCTCTCTATACTTCCCCGCAAAACCGGCAAGCTGCGGCTTAAGATGTACATCATCGTACTCTTGCCCGATCCGTTTCCTCCCACCAGAGCGTGCAGCTCTCCTTCTGCAATTGTCAGATTTGCGCCTCTGAGGACAAAAGGCGCATTTTTCTCGTAACGGAACCAGATATCCCGGGCACACAATACGTCTCGCTTCTGATCTAAAGCAGGCTTGTCTGAGCTTATGTCGTTAGAGTCTTGCTTGAACTCAAATTTTTCCTGATTATTGATAAGATACTGTCGGCCATCTCTCACGGTTAAAGGCAAGCGGTTATTCCAATTGTCATTGCTGCTTTTGTTTTTTTCCGCTTTAGCCACCATGCGCGCTGACAGCGGAACCGAAATCTGGAACTTATTATCTGTTTCGATTAACTGCGTTACATATTTATAAGGCTTGCCATCAAAAACTATTGATCCGTTTTCAAGCATCACAACCCTGTCTGCATGCGGCAGAACATCATCAATCAAGTGTTCCGAAATAACAATCGTAGTGCCGGTTTCATCGTGAACCCGCCCCAGCATGGAGAGGAATCTCTTTCGTGAAATCGGGTCCAATTGAGCCATGGGTTCATCCAGTAATAGTAAATCGGGCTGCATTACCAGGCTGGAAGCAAGGTTGAGAATTTGTTTTTCACCGCCTGATAATTCTGATACTTTACGGTCCATCCAGTCAGCAATACCGAAAAAGGTTGAAGTTTCAGCTAAACGACGCTCTATCTCCTGATTGGAGAGGCCTTTGTTTTCTAAGCCAAAAGCCAGCTCATGCCAGACACTGTCCAAAATAATCTGGTTATCAGGATTTTGTTGGACAAAGCCTATTTGGACGGCTTTCTCGCTTTCTTCGTACACGGAGCCTGCTTCTCCATAGATAGTTCTTTCGCCCCGGATAACTCCCGTTGGTGTCAGTGAGGGAGCTAAGAGATGCAACAGGGTTGTTTTGCCACTGCCTGAGGCTCCGGTCAGCAGCGTCATGCTGCCCCGTTCAATTACAATGGAAAGAGAATTCAATGCTTTTGCATCTGTTCCCGGATAAGTGAAAGATACATCTTTCAGCTCGGCAGCAATCGACAGATCATATTGATCCGGCTGATATTCGCTCCCTGCTTTTGCTGTCGATTCTGCTTGTCTTTTCATGTTTCCTTCTTCATCATCAAAAGTTACTTCCCGGTCTAAAAGCAGGCCATATTTACGGCGTCCGCTGAACCCGGCTTCTTTGTGCTTAATTTTCTGTCTCTTCCACCACTCGGCCAGCTCCAGGTAAAAGGGAAAAAACAGATAAATCGCGTAAAATATCAAAATACTGATACGTACAGACAGGGAGGGTGCATCAGGAGGCGTCATCAGATAGGGATAGTATAAAAAAGAGTGCGAACCGATCGCATAGCCCACGATCTGAACAGCTATCATCAGGAGTATAAAGATAATTCCGATGGCATCATATTTGCTGAAACGGTCACGCTGGTAATTATTGCGATGTTCTGAAGGATATCCTTTCGAACGCATGGCAATACTTGTATCCAGCGCATTCTCCATACTCCAGCTCATGAGAATCGAAGTCATGCGCACAAAGAAAGATACTCTTTCTTTACCCTTAAGCTTCTCTGCGCCCAGAAGTGCATTTTGATTCATCTTTACAGTCTGACCGTGCTTGACCGTGTCCGGGACGTAGCGCAATACCATGCCCACCACTAAAGTCGTTACAGGAAATCTGTTTCCGCCCACTGCTAAGAGCTGATCAGAGCTTACGGTTTCCTGATACGCCCGAAACCACAAGAGCACACTGAGCAGCATTAAACCGGCTGAAAAGCCATAGACAACGCTTTCTACAGTTACAGGGCGGTTACCGATGAAAAAGAGCACAGTAAGCCCATTACCGCTGAAGAGCGCGTTAGCCAGTGTGATCAGTAGATGCAGAGGGATGAAATATCTGATAAAACGCAGTGTATTTCCTGCACCTTCCAGATAAAAATTAAAAAGCAGAGCTGCAAGAAATGATATCAATAAATAGGCAGGATTCATTGTCAGCATGGAGAAAACCACTGCCGACAAGAAATACAGGAGCAAGAGCGACGGGTGCGTCGCTCTTAAATTTATAAATCTGCTGTTTCCTGAACTCAAATCCCTTGCTCCGCTGATCAAAGATTAAGCTTAGTATGGTGAACCGGGAACGTCACCGGTCCGTACTGTATAGTGAAAGCTGATCCGGTCACCTTCTTTAACAGTTACATTTGAAGAAGATGTATGGGGGAATTCTCCGTTTATCGAATAGATCCAACCTCCGGCACCTGCTCCGGCTGCTCCCTCACTTATTCCTTGAATGGATGAGATATACGAACCCAAAAAATTGTTGTTAGCATTGATGATAAAATTGCTTTTCTGCAGAACATCAAGTGCTGTACTTCCCGACCTGACTGCGATTGCTGCGTTTGAGAGCATTGTCCCGTCGGGCGCGTAAGGAGCGGCAGCAGGGATATTTGCATTTACGGCGTTAACACAATTAATTGACAGATAGACTGTAATGTTGCCACTTGTACTGCTTTTCGTTGTAGTCGCTTTCGCAGTAGTAGCTTCAGAAGCCGGAGAAGTTGCCTTCGTACCGGAATCGGCCTTCGTAGTCAAAACAGGTTTTGTTGTCTGGGTGCCGGCAGGTTTGAAACTCTGGCTTTCCGAACTTGTAGCTTGAGTGTTACTTGTCTCAGTCACTTCTTGACTTACACTGCTTACCGGCTCAGATTCAAGTGTTTCTTCCTTTCTTGCCAAAGTAGTTCTTGAGCTGCTTTGCTTAACTTCACTGCTAACAATGTCATCAGGCAGGTTTTCTTCAGCGTCCCAGTCCTTTGATGTATGATCAGAGAAATCAGTTACTGCTTCCTTTGTCACATTTTCCTGATCATCCTGCAAAATGCCGGCAGCGTTGCTTATTGATGTACAGGCACTTAAGAAGGAAATGCTCAAGAGAAATACCAGCATCATGGCAATGATGGATAGTTTATCGGATTCTGTTTTTCTCTTCTTGATTTTCATTTGAAGTACTCCTTTAAGCCCGCTGTGAGCGGGCTTAAACTATGTCGTATCTATTGTTTAATTACTGTCTGCTTTTCTTTAATCTATAACGGAAGATCAATACAGCAGCCGCTGCTGTGAAGAACAGGACACTTATAAGTAAACTTTGCAAAGGCTGACTCTCGCCTGTAGCAGGCAATTCCACTTGCGGTGTTTCTTTCTCAGCTAATCGAACTGCGAAAAATGTGTGTGAGTCGTTGCTGTAATAGAGCGTGCCATCAGCCCCTATGGACACAGAGGCCATACAATAGTTCTGTTTATCTTCGTCGGGTGTGTAAATTGTGTGAACCGAATCTTCGTCTGTCGTCACTCCGTAAATAGCTCCAGGTTCCTTGTTAATTGTGAAATATACAAATGTGCGGCCGCTATTATCTTTTACAACAAGTGGGGTTCCCTGGATAGCTCCGTCAATTTCGTAGGTTTTTTCAACTGTCATTGTTGGCGCATTGATAACCGCCAGAGTGCCGGGACCAGCTGCGAATACTTTGCCATCTGAAATTGTTGGCGAAGCTGTACTGCCGCCATCACAGAATTTGACTGACTTCAGTGCGCCAAATGTTCCATCACTATTAATATCCAAACGATGGAGTGTACCATCCTGTTGAGATATGAAATAGATCTGATTATCCAGAGAAATCATATTAGTACGAATAGCTGGCGCTAAGCCGTCAGAAGCCGCCGGCAACGTCATCTCGTCCACGATTGAACCGGTCGCGGCGTCAAAGGCGAAAACCTCGCCGAGATCGTTTCCTACTACCACAACGCCGTTCAGCACAGCACCGCCACTCCAGTAGAAACCGGACTCAGTTGAGGAATATTCCCAGATTGTGCTGCCATCTTTGAGGCTGAGAGCCCGGTATGATCCGCCATAAGAACGCGGAGCCCAGCCCACAGTGCAAGATCCCTGAAATACGACACCTTCAACTACTTTCAGAGATGTCAAAGATTGCTGGCTATGAGGAACGGTCAGATCTGAGTTGGGATCCTGCAAAAGGATCTGTGCCGGCGCATCTGCAATCCAAACTGTAGTTAAACTATCTGCTGTGAGTGCTTGCACTTTGCCATATTTTATGGGAACGAGAATCAGACCGTCCGCATAAGCCAGACGAGCTGTGGAATCAATCATAAACTCCAGCTTGGCTTCAGCAGCAACCGAGCCGTCGCGCTCAAGTTTATAGAGAGTGTCGGAAAAAGTCACAAAGATCCATTCGCCAACCTGTATCGGATCGGAAAATGAATCCATCCATCCGCCTTCTTTTTGAAATGTGAAGACTTCAGTCGCTTCAAAGCCGTCCAGAAGAATGTCGAGTTCTTTAGTGCTGTTATGAACCATGGAAGAACCGAAGGCAGGCCACCATGAAGTCAAATCAGAAGGTCTTTTAGCAGTAGCATCGACAGCGATGGTATTGCCTGTTTCAGGATAAAATTTATCAGGATGACCTAAATATTCCTGCTCCCAGTCATTGGAAAAATACCAGCGGATAACATCGCCTTCCTGCACTAGATATTCGTGAGCTGACAGGTCAATATTATCGTTATAAGACCACATCCAAAATGATTTTGAGCCATTCGTTACTCCGCCATCCAGTTCAATTTGCCCGACTTTATCAGCAGGTGGGCTAAGTTTTTGCAAATGATTTCCACCCCAGGGAGATTCGGTGAAAGTATAGCCGTTTTCACTAAGGGCTTTCTCAGTAAGTGCCCATGCATCAGTACCTTCTTCGACTTCAAAAGGAATGTCGAGCCAGATTTGATAGGGATTTTCATTTGCTGAGGGATTTTCACTAGTGCCGACTAAGACAAATCTACCGCTGACAAATTTACCTGAATATGTCTGCATCTCAGTCTCTTGTTCCTGCTCAGGTTCGGTCGGCACCGTTGTCTCTTCCTGCTCAGGTTCGGTCGGCTCACCTCCTAAAGCGAAAGCTTGGAATTTGCCTGGCTCTGTTTCCTGCCCAGGTTCGGTCGACACCGTTGTCTCCTGCTGTTCAGGTTCGGTTGGCACCGTTGTTTCTTCCGGCTTAAGAGGATCTGTGGGCCCTGTTACGGTTGGAGAAGTTACAGTTGTACCAGGCTCCGTTTGTGTTTCCGAAGGCGGGACATCTGACCCGCTGTTTGTTGCAAACACCTGCAGCGGCAAGACAGTACTGATCAGTACAAGACTGATAAATAAAGCTATTAATTTTGTTCTGCTTTTCTTCATATAATCTCCTTATTTAGTGAGAATCTTTTTGAATGCTTCCAATTTATCCCCAAACAGAAAAACGGCTGCAAACACATGATTTGCAACCGTTTTGCGCATATATCAATACCTGTATAGGGGACGCAATAGTTTCGTTGCATCCTTACTCCCAAAGTAACAGATCGGTCTTCTGGCTTACGACTTGGGTTTCCCCTAATTAACTCCGCCTTCCCAACTTTCGTCAGTGGCTGGCTTCTCATAAGCCGGGAGTTACTTATATCGCTTACAGCGGCGGCACCGCACAGGATTTTAACCTGTTTCCCATATAGTTTATCAACTATATATCTGTTCTTTTATTCGTCAGCCTTCGTTTAGAGGCTGTAGTGAGCATTATACGATTAGGATAAAAGCGCGTCAAGCTCGTGGACTTAGATAGAAAGCCCATTTCTTTAGCTACATTGCACTGCTTAATTCAAATACTCAATATAGGTAGTAACATTCAAGTACAGACTTCCGTCGTCATTCAGATATCAGCTTCATATTAACTGGGAGCCGCCTTTCAGCAGCTCCCACTAGTGAATAATATTGCTTATCGTGACTATAAAAGGAAGATAATAATTAGTCTTTCAACAGTTTTACTATTTGATGATTTGCATCGGAAATCAGTTTTTCCTCATCCAGATTAACAACTTTCCCTTCTCGAACTGTGACTTTACCATTGATTATCGTATAGTCGAAATATCCCTTAAGTCCAACTGTTGATAAAATATTTTGTGCGTCGTAGTAGGTCCCCACTAAGTCTAAGCGGCTAACATTCATTAACAAAATATCAGCACATTTTCCTACTTCAATTGAGCCGATTTCCTTTTCACGACCTAAAACGCGAGCTCCACCAATAGTAGCTAGTTTCAACATCTGATAACCAGTTACGTCGTTGTCAGGTGAGTTCAATCGATGTAGCAGATAACCAACTCGGATCTCTTCAAGTAAGTTAGTTCCGTTATTGGAGGCTGCTCCATCAACACCTAGTCCTACTGGAACATCAAGTTCTATCATCTCAGGAATTCGTGCAACGCCCGAAGAGAGATTCATATTAGATGTTGGACAATGAGAGACACCTGTGCCCGTATCGGCTAAAACCTTAAGTTCATCTGTGTTGAAATGAATACCATGGGCATACCAGACATCTCGACCTACCCAACCCAGACTCTGCATGTATTCGAGGGGTCTCATACCATATTTATCTAGAGTGAAATCTTCTTCGTCTTTGGTTTCCGCCAGATGAGTATGAAGACGAACTCCAAGTTCACGCGCCAGAACTGCACTTTCTCGCAAAAGATCACTAGTTACGGAAAAGGGGGAGCATGGAGCTAATGCTATGCGATGCATAGACTTAAAAGAACTATCATGATATTTTTCAACAAGTTCAGCACTATCTCTCAATATCTCCTCTATTGTTTGCACTACTGAATCAGGAGGCAAACCACCGTCTTTTTTAGATAAATCCATACTGCCACGTGTGAAATTGGTTCGCATTCCAAGATCATCAGCTGCTGCGATCTGTGCACCAATCAGATCCCCAGAGTTCTGCGGGAAAACATAGTGATGATCAGATGTTGTTGTACAGCCATTTTTCATCAATTCTGCAAGGCCTGATTTGGAGGATAAGTACACGGTTTTATAGTCTAATTTCTTCCAAATCTCATACAAAATTAATAGCCAATCAAACAACTCCTTATGCTGTACTTGAGGTAAGTTACGTGTAAAAACCTGATACAGATGATGATGAGTGTTAATAAAACCCGGGAAACAAATCATATCGTTCGCGTCAATAACTTCATCTGCTTTATGCGTTTCAGTGCTGATATCAATAATTAGGCCATCTTCACAATATATATTGACTCCATCCAATACCCGATCTTCACCATCACATGTGACTAGATGTTTTACGTTACGAATTAATAGACTACTCATTTTCCCTCCAAAACTACTATGTATAGTTTTCTATTAACTTAACCGACAGTTCCTGCCATAAAATCAACGAGCCAGTCCATGCTGCGTATTTCATCATTGGACAGATCTTGTCCAGGCACTCCATGTACATTACCTTTATTATCCGTAATTTCTCCAAAGAAAACCTTAACTTCACCTGATTTGAGATCTTCGAATAAGGCATCACATTCAG
>JAQWBU010000068.1 GCA_028706195.1 Eubacteriales bacterium | reverse complement strand
AAATTTAAAAAGTTTTTGACCTCTGTTGCTCTTGGCATGAGACCTGCTACGATGTGGGATGGCATCGATGAAGCCAGTGGAGGTTACCTGATCGTGAAGAAAGATGGTAATGTGGTTGCTTATCATCTTTACAACCGAAATCATTTTGAAGAATACCTTTTAAAAAATACAAAGTTTGATACAGCGTCCACTTCACGTCATGATTTTGGAGAGATATACGAAGTGGACGGGTCAAATTTCTTGAACTTGAATCTTCAGATAAGATTCTTCTAAGGTCCATCAAATGAATAAGAAAAACAGAGAACCGATGACTCGTAGCGAGAATATGTCGAGAATAAAAGGGTCCGACACAAAACCGGAAATCTACTTGAGGAAGCTTCTTTGGCATCGTGGAATACGATATCGGATCAATTATACGGGCTTTGTCGGTAAACCTGATATATATGTTTCCAAGTATAAAACTGCAATCTTTGTAAATGGATGTTTCTGGCATATGCATGAGAGTTGTAATCTATCAACTATCCCAAAAACTAACAAAGAGTTTTGGAAAAAAAAGCTGACAGGAAATGCTGAACGTGATAAAGCAATAAATAAGCAATTGCGTGAACAAGGAATAAAAGTAATGACGGTTTGGGGATGTGAAATAAAGAAGATGAGAAGAGATCAGGACTATCGCGAAAAAATGTTGGATTACATAATATTATCTATCGTGTCAGGCACTTTATAGGTACAGCCGCGTTAATAATACATGCACTCTGTAATTATGTAACAACCCAAAAAATTGTCACTTTCGTGAAAATTTATTCTAGCAATGGTATTTAAAAATTTTTCGAAATTAACGGAATCTGGGTCTGCATATTCGATACCAGTCGAGCTGAACGACAAATCAGTTTGCCTCGGTATACTCAGCTGCCTTTGATCGGATTTTTACTAGTATTTTATAAATAGTATTTGAGTCCCTTCGACTTTACTATCTCTATGGCTTTCAATTCTTCTTCTGATAAATCATTCATTATATCTTTGACATCGGCTTTAATCCAGGAATCAAAAATATTCATGATTTTGTCTGTGACTCTTACATCTCGTTCCCTGATTTGTTCTAATTTCCAGTCGTTTGATGTGGTGACAGATAATTCACGAACAACTGCAATTCTGGATTTCTTATAAGATTCTTTCTTCTTCGCAAAATAACCATTACTCGCAACTATATTTAATTTTTTTTCAAATGGAACCTTATTGCCTAAGTGTTCTATCGTCTCATTGACTTCTTCTTCTGCACAACCAGGGAAATATGCTTGCTGCCACTTTAATGGCAGTATATGTTCAATTTCCCACTTATCAGGTAAAAGCTCAACTTGATCCTTATTGGCGTATGCCAAAAGTTTTATCAACATGCGGACAACATTTCTATGTGGATTCTTCAGTTGTTCTTTTATATAAGAATTATCGACAACCCTAAACTCGAAAGTTGGTCTTCGGCTGTTAATTATTTCAGCATTAAGATTAAGGATGCTTTGCTTCACAGCACTAATCGTAGGCATTACAATGTAACGGCTACATAAATTAACAAATAGCTTTCTCAAAAATACTAAAAAATCATCTTCAAACTCCTCTGTTTCACGATATTGCAGATAATATATTATTACAGGATACTTCCAGAATTCATTTGGGTATGAAGTAAGCATATCTAGCACTTTTAATATTTCAAAATTGGTAGACCAGCTTTCACTTTCCAATTCTTCATGATTATTTACAACTCTCCAAAAATTTAAGATGGTTTCCAGATTATCCATCAAATCACTTTTATATAAGCGATGGAAGCTGTTACCGGAAAAGTACTTTCTTAAACCGGGTGTTGTCGTTTTACGATCTTTATCTAAAGCTCGCAAATAAAACATGTAATAGTAAAACAGTCTTTGAATACTTTCACCCGCATATTCAGCTGAAGCGCTAATTCCTTGCCACTGACTGATAAATTCATCTCTATGCGTCTTATCTTTGAAATTGTTATATATTTTTGCTTTAAAGATGTCAGCGTCCGATAGTGGGAGCCCTCTATCGTTTAAGGTTGAGAATATCGTAAGAGCAGTGTCCTGACTATCTGCTTTTATAGGTAAAACAATTGCCTTGTTAAGAATGTTATTCACAAAATTGTAGAATGTAAGTGGTTCAGTTTTTGCGTATTCATCGATTTGTTCCTGGCAAAGTCGATAATTTTTCGAGTAGTTATCTCTTGCAGATTTCTCTGTAACTCCGCTTTCCAATATGTTAGTTAGGATGTCATTATGTTTTGACTCAAGTACTCTAGATTCAATTAACACTTTGCTTTTATCTGCTTTACTTGTTAGCTCGTCGGTCTCCCATAAAGCTGGTTCAATCTGTCTGACAAAATTGTCTCTTTCATCTGTATGATCCATATTATAAATCTTGGTATATAAGGCTCTTAAGAGTAGGCACAGAGTTGTAATTCTCTGTTGGCCATCAATTATTTCCTGCTCTTTGTTCTCATTAGTGTAAGAAACAATCGTGCCTAAGAAATAGGGGGACTCTATCCTTTCTTGCGTATATTCCACAAGATCATCGAACAACGTTGCCACTTCTTCATCTGTCCAAGCATAAGGTCTTTGATATTCCGGAATGACAAATTTCTCATTTTTACCAGATTCCAAAAATTCTTTAACACTCTTCTTATTAATTTCAATAGTCGTTGACATAATTCCTCCGAAATTAAAGAACAATACACCCACACAATTTTCTTTAAGGGATAAGGTTTAGCTTATAATATGCGCAGGGGTGTGAGACTGTCAATTTAATATTTATTATTATTATTTAATTTGACAAGACTACTCAGCCCATCCAACATAATCATTACTTGTTATTTCTTCGGTATTTCCGTCAAAATATTCGATCTAGATGCGAGTATATAACAAATGATTAAAATTGGAATTAAAAAATTTGTCAATAAACGGCAGCTAGTGAACCTCCGTCTATCTGACATATTAATATTTTTTCTTGCTAGGAAATCAATTGCCTGTGTCTATCACTTGTGCGCTCAATAATCTAAACTAGTGAAAAAACACTACCATGACTTGTTAAGAAAAAACATATAAAGGAGTCCACCCAATCTCATGTACACCTTCGAACATCAGGCCCAATATTACGAAACAGATCAGATGGGCATCATCCATCACTCCAACTATATCCGATGGTTTGAATCAGCCCGAATCGGTTTCATGGACTATATGGGTGTAAGTTACGTCAGCATGGAGGAAGCAGGCATTGCTTCTCCGGTACTGAACGTGAGCTGTGAATATAAAACCATGACACGCTTTGGCGATACAGTACTGGTCATCCCAAAGATCAAGGAATATAACGGCATCATTATGGAACTGTCTTACGAGGTCATCGATAAATATACTGAAGAGGTGAGAGCCCTTGGAAGCAGCAAACACTGCTTTTTGAACAGCAAAGGCAGACCGATTTCACTGGAAAGAGACAGCAAAGAATTTCATCAGGCTTTTATAGCAGATATGAAGTAAATATCCGGCTGCAGGCAAATAAGTACGACTGTCACAGCAGATTAACAGCCAACAATTACATATTCAGGAGACTAAATGGATAAGAACTATACGGACATTAATTCTGAAGTCTTTGACCGTTGGATCGAAGCCGGCTGGGAATGGGGCCAGCCCATAAGTCATGAAACATTCGAGCAAGCCAAGAACGGCATCTGGTCTGTCGTACTCACACCTACAAAAGCAGTGCCGCAGGATTGGTTTGGAGAAATAAAAGGGGCCAGAATGCTGGGACTTGCATCCGGAGGTGGCCAGCAGATGCCGATATTCACTGCTCTGGGCGCGATCTGCACAGTCATGGATTACTCGGAGAAGCAACTGCAATCTGAGAGGGAAGTGGCAGCAAGAGAAAATTACGAGATAGAAATCGTGAAGGCAGACATGACCCAAGCCTTTCCTTTTCCTAATGAATCTTTTGACATCATATTTCATCCCGTCTCCAACTGTTATGTAGAAGATGTTATGCCCATCTGGAAAGAATGCCATCGGGTATTGAAAAAAGGCGGGATATTACTGGCCGGTCTGGACAACGGAATTAACTTTATCTTCGATGATGAAGAACGTGAGCTGACATATAAACTACCCTTTAATCCTTTAAAAGATAAAGAGCAGTACGAGAAGTCCATCAAGAATGACTGGGGCATTCAGTTTTCTCATACTATCGAGGAACAGATTGGCGGCCAGCTGAAGGCCGGCTTCAGCTTAACGGATATCTATCATGATACAAACGGTTCCGGCCGATTGCATGACTTCAACGTGGCGACATTTTATGCGACCAGAGCCGTTAAGGAATAGAACAACGGCTGGAAGCCTTTTTAATTATCGTATACTAAGAGCAGGTGCCAGGCACTTAACTTTAGTGCCTCGCACCTGAGTTTTTCCGGACAAATGAAACGCTAAAAAGCCCGTCCGGTTCTGAATCTCCTTAAAAAGTCGATCGTCTCGGGCTGCCCTGGATTTTCAAATAGCTCCGACGCCGTGCCCCGTTCGTGAATCTTGCCCTTATGCATGAAGAAAACTTCGCTGCTGATGTCGTGAGCGAACTCCATCTCGTGCGTCACCACCAGCATCGTCATTCCCTCCGCCGCCAGATCCTGCATCACAGCCAGGACTTCTCCTACCGTCTCCGGATCGAGGGCGGAAGTCGGTTCATCAAAGAGCAGTATATCGGGATCCATCGCCAGGGCCCTGGCGATGGCGACACGCTGTTGCTGACCGCCTGAGATCTGACGCGGCTTCGCTTTAACAAAAGCTGACATTCCCACTTTGTTGAGATATTCCAGGCTCCGCTCCCGCGCCTCCTCTTTACTTCGACCCAGAACTTTCACCTGCCCGACAATACAGTTTTCCAAAACAGTCATATTGTAAAAGAGATTGAAGGACTGAAAGACCATGCCGACCTGAGCGCGATACTCGCTTACGTTGACACCGCGTACGAGCACGTCTTCACCCCGATAATAGATTTCGCCTGAACCGGGCATTTCCAGTTGATTGATACAGCGCAATAAAGTTGATTTGCCGGAGCCGGAGGAACCAATGATGCTGATTACATCACCTGAATAAACTTCAAAATCAATTCCGTCCAGAACCAGGTTATTTCCAAAGGATTTGCGCAGATCCCTCACTTCCAGAATTGCGTTTTCTCTATTTCTCATTTCCTGCTCCTTTCCGCATGCTTATAGGTGCCTGCTGTCATGACCAGAGGATCAGCAGCCGCGAGCTCATAGCTGCTTTCTCCATCCATTCTTTTTTCCAGCCGGCGCAGCAGGAAGGAGGCGATCAGAGTCAGGCTGAAATAGCCGATCATCTCGATCGTTGCTGAAGGGAAGTAGAGATAGGTTGCTCCGGTCGCAGACCTGTGAGCTGCGAAAAAGTCGGGGAAGCCGATTATGAACATGACGGATGTGTCCTTCACATTGATGATAAAGTTGTTGCCTATTTGCGGCATGATGTTGCGTAAAGCCTGTGGCAGGATAACTGCCGACATGGTCTGAAAGTGATTCATGCCCACTGCTTTGGCGCCTTCCGTCTGTCCCGGATCAACCGAGAGGATGCCGCCGCGCACCGATTCTGTCATATAGGCCCCGGTGTTGATGGATACAATTATGATCGACGCCAGCCAGATGCTGGAAAACCGCAGCGCGTTGTTTGTGATGTAGGGCAGCCCATAGTAGAGGAAAACTGCCTGCAGAACCATTGGTGTGCCGCGGAACACTTCCACGTAGAGGCGGATGATGACTCGCACGAAGCCGAGGAAAAAGCGTTTGACCGGATGCTCATTCTCGGAAACGGGGATGGTATTCAATACCCCAAAGAAAAAACCGATAATGCAGCCGATTGCAGTGGCTACGAGTGCGAGGATCAGCGTGTTTCCGATTCCCCGCAGATAGCTGTTGCCATATCCCTCCCAGAGTCTGCCGATATCTATGATCAACTGAGATAATTTTTCCATTGCTTTAGTCTTCGCTCAGGGGTTGGATGGAGATAGCTTCTTCCATCAGGCTGTTAAAGTCTTCGACTGACATAGTATCCAGTATGTCGTTGATGGCGTCACGAAGATAGGCATTGCCTTTCATGACAGAGATGCCGATATTAACGTTTTCGGCGCGTTCCTGCTCGGAAAAGCTGAAGTCTCCTTCTGTACCGGAAAAGTCCAGAATCTTCATTCCGGGGTAGGCGATGACCGCTCCCTGAGCTGTGGGCAGGTCTGTGACGACGAAATCAACGGTGCCGGTTTCCAGCGCCATCAGCATGGCAGGCGCGTCGGCAGAAGCTGACTTGATGTCCGCTCCTTCCATCTGGGGCAGACACTCTTCGTACCAGATGGTGGCCAGCTGGGCGGTGCCGGCTGCTCCCCCGAAATCCAGAATCCCTTCCGCATCAGCATAGGAGCTGTCCGCTTTGGTCAACACTACCATGGTAGCGTAGAAGTACGGTCCGGCGAAGTCAACTTGCTTTGAGCGGCTGGCTGTCATGGACTGTCCGGCAATGGCGGCATCGATTGAGCCCGTCATGACTGCGGGTACGAGTGAGTCCCAGTCAGACTGAATTATTTTAAGTTCCCAGTCGTTAGCTTCAGCAATTGTTTTGGCGATCATTACGTCGTAGCCATTAACGTAAGAACCGGGGACGTTTTTGATCTGCACAGCGCCGTTCGAGTCATCGTTTTGTGCCCAGTTATAGGGTGCGTAAGCACCTTCCATGGCGATGGTCAGTATGCCGTCTTCGACCCCTGTCGGTACGTTCTGAGCTGTGTCTCCGATACTTCTTTCGCCCGCAGCTGCTTCTGATCCTCCGCAAGCTGCCAGTGTGAACAGCAGGACTACTGCCATGACTGTTGCAATCAATTTCCTCATTTTTTGAATCCTTTCCTGTCGCTGCTAATTGCGAGCGGCCCCGGCTATTCTTACCCGCCGGCGGTTTTTCGAAAAAAAAGAACCGCTTTCTTAAGCGGTTCCATGGGATTCTGAGGGATGTTTACAACATATCTGATACCATCGATAGCGCTCCACAAAAGCTTGTGACAGTTCGGCAGATATTCTCTGACGACCCAGCTTGTGGAAGACAGGCAATCTTCCAAAGCTTCGGCGGTTTCCCCTTTCGTGGTCGGCGGCTGCCTGCCTTTTGCCGACCCTACTCTTGGAAATCGCACCTCTATCTAAAGCGATTCAATTTTTATGCATCCTAGCATTGCTTGCGGATGCTGTCAAATATTTGTTTATTTATTAAGCACCTGTTCGAACAAAAAGAATTAGTAAAAAACTTAAGTACCTTGTACCCAGATTATACGATCAGCGCCTGTGGCTCGATCTCACCGGGAACTACTCCCACTCGATACTAATTACGTGTCTGGGGCTGCCGGCCGGTATCTCGCCGCCTTCGCAGATTAGGGTCAGTTCCACACCCGCTTCCAGGAAAGGCAGGTACTGCGAGA
>JAQWBU010000067.1 GCA_028706195.1 Eubacteriales bacterium | reverse complement strand
GCGCTCTGATCAGGAGGAGCCGGCAGCACCGCATAGCCTAGCGGAAGCCTATGAACTTCTCAAAGATTTATTCGGCCGCCATTTTTATCAGCTGAAGAGGAAGGAAGCAGAAGTAAACAGACTGTTTGTTGACCTTTACGGCCTGGAGGAGGAGCTGGATGCAGTGCCCAATGACAAGGATATCAGCAGCAGCCTTATTTTTGATTTGGAATCCGATATTCCTGCAAGTATGGAAGGAAATCGCTATGTCCTCTGTAAAGCAGATGTGCTGAAACAATTCATATCCTATGCGGTGGGCTGCATCTTCGGACGCTATTCTTTGGATGAAACAGGTCTCATCTATGGCGGAGGCGATTGGGATGCCGGCAAGTATAAGCGCTTCAAACCCTCTCAGGATAATATTGTGACTCTCAGCGATGAGGACTATTTCGAAGATGATCTCGTCAACCGCTTCAGCGCTTTTGTGGAGGAAATCTACGGCAGTGCCAGCCTGGAAGAGAATTTAAATTTCATTGCTGCCGGCTTGGCTCAGAAGCCTCTGGCGGAAACAGAAGACCCCAGGGCTGTGATCAGAGCTTATTTTTTGAAGGACTTTTATCAGGATCACTGCAAAACCTACTCTGTCAGCGGTTCGGGCAAACGACCTATCTATTGGCTCTACGACAGCGGTAAAGAAAACGGATTTAAAGCTTTTATCTACATGCATCGCTACAAGAAGGGAACGAACGAACTGTTGCGTTCGAAATATTTAAAGCGTCAGATAAAGAGATACAGGGATGAACTGGCGGACCTGGAAGCGCTGTCCGCAGAGGGACTTTGTACTATCAGTCCCGCTGAGCGTAAACAGAGGCAGGCGAAATTGCAGCGACAACTGCGCGAGTGTCAGACCTACGATAAAAACCTGGAAGCTGTAGCTGCCTTGCGGATTGATTTGAATGCAGATGATGGAGTTTTGACAAATTATCGAAAGCTGCAGACTCTTGACGGGCAGGTGCCGGGAATTCTGGCACCCATCTCATAGACAATTGAATCCGGCCTAACTTCGGCTTAACACTATTGTGCTAGAATTATTTAACTGAAGTATTAGTAAATCAATACTTTGAGATGAGGAGGTTCATTATGAGAAGATGTCCGAATAATCACGCGGTACCTGACGATGTGAGGTACTGTCCGACATGTGGCGCTGAGGTCACCGAGCAAGCCGGCGACAGCCAACAGCAGGAACAACAGCAAAGCCAGCAGCAAAGCCACCAGCAGGGATATCAGCAGCCCGGCTACCAACACACAGATCCACGAAATATTCCTTTGACGGGATATAGAGGACAATACCGCAGTCCGGTGACGGTTCTGCTTCTGGGTATTTTTACCTGTGGTATTTATCTGATTTACTGGCGTTATATTACGTCACAGGACATAAATGCCGTTCTCGGCTATGAAAAAACCAAGCCCTCTTACGAGCTTTTAGGCATTCTCTGCATGATCTTCTCCTGGATTAATATGTATTACATTGATGAAGCATTGGTGGAGATAGATAATAAGCGCGGCTTCCACTCTGACAGTAAATTCATCCTCTGGTTGCTTCTGACTTTCTTCCTCGGCATCGGCACTTTGTTTATGGCCTATACCGTTCAGGAACGTCTGAATGCCCTTTACTCAGGCCAATCTTCCAGAACAGCACCGTATTAAGCTATACATTAAGCAAAAATCCGCATAAACAGACGAGCTATTTGCCCCCACACGGAATTCCAGTTGTAAATCATGGGTTCGGTGTGGGGGTAGTATTTTATCATGCGATAAACATAGACTCCCAAATATAAGGCGATAATGGCGACAGCCACGACGTCCAGCAGACGCTGCGGAATCGGATTGTTCCAGGCTTTCCCCTGTTTTCTTCTGATAAATTTAATGAATTCCGTCGACAGAATAACGAGCAGCATGAGCAGAGAGAGAATGATCAGTGGGTGCATGCGCAAAGCTTCACCCAGTCTGCCCTGAAAGAGCAAGACCGCCGCCCTGCTGCTGCCGCAGCCGGGACAGGGAAAACCTATCACAGAAGAAACTGCGCAGCCACTGCCAAAGTATTCCATAGCAAAGGAAAGCAGCGCCAGTCCCAAAATCACCGGGAGCAGCCAGCTGCGGGCAGGTCTCTTGTCTCTATGAACTTTCTGCGTTTCCTCTTCCACTTCACAACCTCGACTCAAATCGCCGCCTAAAGGAAGGGCGCCGGCCCGTCTCCTCCAGTTAAGAAGAAATGGCACCGACGCCCTGTTAACAGTTTTGATTATACTAGTTTCTTTATGTCAGCTCAAGCCTTTGCTGAAAAATCAATTTTTATTTGACCAGACTATCAAGCCTTTCAAAACGGTGAACGTTATCGGCCAGCTCTTCATCCTTCCACTCAACTTTTTCAATCTTGACAGCGCTGACTTTATATTCGCCGGTTAAAGTTATCGGATCGTAAGCAGCCTGTGTCAGTTCGTTAACCGGTGTTTCACGATAATGGAAGGTCATGAACATCATGCCGGGCTTCACCTTGTCCGTAATCTGAATGCGAGTAACTACACTGCCGCGGCGGCTGGTGACACGGATCAGGTCATCCGACCCGAGACCGAATTTTTCCGCATCTTCCGGGTTGATTTCGGCTTCTTCGTAGGGGTTGATCGAATCAAGCAGCCTGGAATAGCGCGTCGTCACGTTGTAGTGACCGAGCTTTCTGCCTGTACACAGCAGGATCGGATAGTCTTCGTTGGTCAGCTCAGCCGGTCCTTCAAATTCGACGGGAATCATCCGGGCTCTGCCACCGGGGAAGACACCCTTATGCAGGAACTTGGTTCCGGGGTGACTTTCGGTGGGGCAGGGCCACTGCAAACCGTTCTCCTCATCAAGACGCTTGTAGGTCATGCCTCTATATGAAGGCGTCGTGGCGCGGATCTCTTCGAAAACATCCTCGGCATCTTCAAAGTCGAAACCGGGAGCGCCCATCTTCTGAGCCAGTTCGCAGATAATCTGCCAGTCGAGTTTGGCTACGCCGGGCGGGTTGACTGCCTTGCGTACTTTCTGTACGCGACGTTCGGAGGCAGTGAAAGTTCCGTCTTTCTCAGCGTAGCAAGTGGCGGGCAAAATGACATCAGCGTATTTCGCCGTTTCTGACATGAAGATTTCCTGCACGACCAGGAAGTCCAGTGCGGATACGGCTTTCCTGACGTGATTTGCGTCCGGATCCGAGAGGACGGGGTCTTCGCCCATGACGAACATGGCGTGGACTTTGCCTTCAACTGCGGCATCCATCATCTCGGGAATACGCAATCCGTTCTTAGGATTCATCTCTACACCGTAGAAGTCAGAGAAGAACTTGATTGATTTCTCGTTTTCCACCGCCTGATAACCGGGGTAGGTATTGGGCAAAGCGCCCATGTCGCAGGCACCCTGCACGTTATTCTGACCGCGCAGAGGATTGATGCCGGCATTTTCGAAGCCGACGTGTCCGGTAACAAGAGCCAGATTGGCCAGATTCATAACATTGGATGTGCCGGTTGTATGTTCCGTTATACCCAGAGTGTAGTAGATGCCGGCCTTAGGTGTCTGGGCGTAAAGTCTGGCGGCCTCGTAAAGATCATCCTCTGAAATACCTGTAATTTCGGAAACTACATCCGGAGTGTAACGTGCAACGGTTTCGACTATATCTTCAAAGCCTGTGGTGCGTTCTGCAATATATTCTTTAGCTTCCCAGCCTTCGCGCAGGATGATGTGAATCATGCCATTGACCAGCGCGGCGTCACTGCCGGATTCCAGAGGCAGATGCAGATCAGCCATTCTGGCCAGTTCGGTTTTGCGCGGATCAACAACGATCAGCTTCGTGCCTTTGAGGACAGCCTGCTTCATCTTGTTGCCGATGATCGGGTGAGCTTCAGTTGTGTTGGAGCCGATGACAAAAATGAGATCGGATCCGAGTACTTCGTTGACGGAGTTGGACATCGCTCCGCTTCCTAGCGTGGCTGCAAGACCTGCAACCGTTGGGGCGTGTCAGGTACGTGCGCAGTGGTCAATACTATTAGTACCGATCACCGCGCGCATGAATTTCTGCAATACGTAGTTATCTTCGTTAGTGCAGCGGGCTGAGGAAAGAGCTGTGATTGAATCTGCTCCATGCTCAGCTTTAATTTCCGCCATGCGTTTAGCTGTATAGCTGAGCGCTTCCTCCCAGGAAGCCGGCTGCAGTTCGCCGTCTTTGCGAATCATGGGTGTAGTCAGACGTTCTTCAGAGCTGATAAAGTCAGTGTGAAAACGACCTTTGACGCACAATTCCGTGCCGTTGATGGGAGCGTCTTCACATGGAGTCACACCCACAACCTTGTTGTTTTTGACATCAACGTTTAAATCAAAATTACAGCCGGTGCCGCAGAAAGGACAGGTTGTGCGAACCTTTTTCAGTTCCCAGGGGCGGTGACCGACCAACTGCTTGTTTTGCAGTGCGCCGGTCGGGCACATGGAAATACACTGACCGCACATGCGGCAGATATCCTTATTAATTGGCTGATCAAAAGCCGTCGTGACCGTGGATTCAAAACCACGTCCGGCAAAGTCATAGGTGCCGGTGACCTGGATTTCGTTACAAACACGCACGCATTTGCCGCATTTGATGCATTTATCCTGATCACGGATCATGATCGGGTTCATGTCATCAATAGTAAAATGGGTTTGCGCCCCGATATAGCTCGGAGTTTTGACGCCATATTCATAGCAAAGCTCCTGCAATTCACAGGAACCGACTTTGTCGCAGGTGAGGCAGTCTTTCGGGTGATTGCTGATGAGAAGGTCCAGCAGGTCCCGGCGCAAAGCGCGCAGCCTCTCGGTGTTGGTGTGCACCACCATGCCGTCACGCGCCAGTACGGAGCAGGATGTTTCAATCTTGTTCCGGCCTTCAATCTCTACAATGCAAAGTCTGCAACCGGCAAAGACCGATAGGCATTCGGCGTAACAGAGGTGAGGGATTTTAACATCGACCAGCTTAGCTGCTTCCAGAAGATTAATCGGTTTCTCCAAAGTCAGCGGACGGCCATCGATAGTAATATTTATCATTAATTAGCCTCCTTACCAAACTTCCGAATATGCGACATTCATGTAGATTGATTCCAATCTGGTCTTGTGCGCCTGTTCCATATTCCGCAAGTTGATAAACATATCGTACATTTCTTTATTGTCAGTTATTTGATTTGCCAGATTCTGATAGAGGGTCATGGCTTCTTCCTCACGCTTGATGGCGAGGGCAATGGCATCATCAAAGGGCATCTCAGTACTAAGTTCAGGTTTTTCCTCAATGGCTTCCTCAGCCAGACGGAAATCAGTTTTCTGAGCGTGGATAGGAGAGGAAAAAGCTTCTTCCTCCAATACTTTTTCCAGAAAAGTTCTGTGGCCAAGCTCTTCTTCCGCCAGCTCCGTGAATAATTCTCTTAATTCATCAGTCTTCACTTTCGAGGCAGCGTCGGAATAAAAATCGTAGCTCTCTTGTTCCTTCTTAATGCTGTCTTTTATGGCTTCACGCATTTCAGCGGACATCCCTGTATCTGTCATAGATAATTACTCCTTATTAGCTTATGGTGATGCAGTCAACCGGGCAGACGTCATGGCAGTTGCCGCACTTAATGCAGGCATGCTGATCAATGACGTGTAATCCTTTGACCTCACCGCTGATGCAGTTGACCGGACATTCGCGTGCGCATCTGGTGCAGCCGATACAGTCGTCTTCAATGAAAAAAGTAATCAGCTCTTTACAGTGCAAAGCGGGACATTTCTTATCCACAACATGTGCCTGATACTCATCAAAGAAATAGTGCATAGTCGAGACTACCGGTGTAGAAGCGGTCTGTCCCAGTCCGCAGAGGCTGGTGGTGGAGATGGTATCAGCCAGAGAAGTGATACGGTCCAGATCTTCAAGCTCCGCTTTTCCTTCTGTTATGCGTTCGATCATCTCCAGCATGCGCTTAGTTCCCTCGCGGCAGGGTACGCATTTGCCGCAGGACTCATCAACGGTGAATTCGAGAAAGAAGCGGGCGATATCGACCATGCAGTCGGTTTCGTCCATGACGACCATGCCGCCGGAGCCCATGATTGAGCCTATTTCGGCCAAAGAGCCGAAGTCGATTTTAGTGTCAAAAAGTTCCGCCGGTATACAGCCGCCGGAGGGGCCGCCGGTCTGCACTGCTTTAGCAGTATGACCGTCAGGTAAACCACCGCCGATATCAAAAACAATCTCATTGATAGTCGTACCCATCGGAACCTCTACCAATCCGGAGTTCTTCACTTTGCCGACCAGAGCGAATACTTTGGTACCGGCAGAATCCTGTGTGCCGATGGATGTGAACCAATCCGCTCCCTTGCGAATAATCGCGGGAACATTGGCATAGGTTTCAACGTTATTGACTATGGTTGGTTTTCCCCAGAGACCGCGTACACTGGTGCGGTAGATTTTCGGCCGCGGCATGCCGCGCTTGCCTTCAATTGACTCCATCAGAGCTGTTGCTTCGCCGCAGACGAAAGCTCCGGAGCCTAAACGCAGTTCGATATGGAAAGAAAAGTCGCTGCCCAGGATGTTATCGCCCAGCAGACCGCGTTCTTCAGCTTCAGCAATAGCATGTTCCAGCATTTTCACAGCACGCGGGTACTCGGCACGAATGTAGATGAAACCCTGATTTGAACCGATAGCGTAGCCGCCGATGGCCATCCCTTCGAGCACAGAGTGTGGATCACCTTCCATGATGGAACGGTCCATGTAGGCTCCGGGGTCGCCCTCGTCAGCGTTACAGATCATATATTTGACATCGTTGTCTTCGCGCGCTGCTGTTTCCCATTTGCGTCCCGCAGGGAAACCGGCTCCGCCGCGTCCGCGCAGGTTAGCAGCTTTCATTTCATCAATTATGCCTGCCGGGGTCTTGTCGAAAATTGCTTTTTCTAAAGCCAGATAACCGTCTCTGGCAATATATTCATCAAGACTTTCCGGGTCGATAATATTAAAATTGCGCAGAGCAATGCGGGTTTGTTTCTCATAAAATTCGCCGGCCAGAACATACTCGCCATTCTTCTTAGTCAGATCCTCGCGTTCAGCAAGAAGAGCATCAAGCTCAGGTTTCATGCTTTCGCGCAGGAAGTCCAGCTCTTCACGCGTAATTTTGGTTTTTGTCATTCATTACCTCCAGCTGAACGTAATTTTTTCAATAAAGGTTTTATTTGTTTTTTTGTAAAATGGGGATACAATTCACCGTTAACGGATACAACAGGGGCCAGAGAACATTCACCGACGCAGCGTGTCTCGACCAAAGAAAACAGACCATCTTCTGATGTTTCGCCGGCTGCAATGCCCAGCGCTTCGCAGAAGTCATCCTGAAGTTTCTCTGCGCCTTTCACGTAGCAGGCTGTGCCCTGACAGACTGAAATGTTGTATTTGCCTAATGGTACGAAACTGAACTGGGAATAGAAAGTTGCGACACCGTATATTTCGGCAATTGGAATATTCAATTCCT
>JAQWBU010000066.1 GCA_028706195.1 Eubacteriales bacterium | reverse complement strand
CATATCCGTATGAAAAGTTACTATAATTATCAGCTTAAGCTTTTTGCAAGCAAATGAAAATACCGACATTGTTTGTTTAAGTAGGGGTACTGAAGGCAAATCTTATCGCTGCTCAGACAGCTGCTGATCATCTGGATAGAATCTCCAATTACTTGCCTCCCAGATATTGTCTTTGACACTGGCCCAGGCGGAAGGTAGAAAGGTATTTCCGTCATTGATGTCTGTCTGATAGACGCGGGATAAAGTTATAAACTGCTCGCTGGTGAATTTTGCCTCATTGTTAATTTCCTTGCCCGTGAAAGGATTGACGGGTTTGCTGATTAAATCCTCAAAAGCCAGGGTTGGCACATCAGCATTGGTCATAAAATTGTCGGAAACACTAAACTGCTCACAATTGAAATCTTTTACCAGGAGCAGTGGATAGTAAAATTCAATTCCAATTGTCTTGTCGCCGGGATAGTCAAGCGTTAACTCCTCAATCTGTCTGAGGTCACTTCCGTGATCTGAAGTGATAATAATGCGGGTGTTGTCATAGACACCTTCTTCCCGCAAGACGTCAAACCACTGGCCCAACCGCAACATCATAACCATATTGATATGGTAATGGGCCATTTGGTTCGTTGACTCCACCTTCAATTCGCGGCCGTTCTCCTTGTTTTGGAAGCGAGAACTGAAGTCCGTATCGTAATCTTTATTGTCGACATGCGCAGCAGGCTCGTATTCGGGTGTTTGCAAGAGCATAGGTTCGTGAGTGGCATCATTTGCCAGAAAAAGAAATGTATTCTCATCCTCTTCCGTGATTTTGCTCATGACAGGCAGATTATGCAAGACGTCATAAGACTGCATGAAGGCTTTTCTATATCCTGAAGCTTTTGACAGAGAGTGGATCGTCTGGTTGCTTGCAGCAATTTGCCCCTCCTGCTCCGGCAGCAGGCGATAATTTCCCTGATCATAAAGGGATGGCTGTAAACTTAAAGGCAGCGTTTTCATCAGACTGAAGAGGAAGAAATTGCGATGATTGTGAACAAGATTGGGCCCGCTCTGTTGCTTGCTGAATTTACCCCTCGTAATATACGTCTCAATCTCGGGATAATCATCATAAATAGATAGATCGGAAAACCAGCGGTAATTAGCATATGGAGGATCGCAGACAGTTACTTTATATCCGTTTTCGGTGAAAATAACGGGCATCACTTTTAAAGCTTCGTTGTGTTTATCGACGAGCGCTTCATCCTGCCTGCGGTTCATCTCCAGCGGTGTATACTCATAGCCGCCTAACAGTGGGGGTGCTGCGAAGTTGGTGTGTCCGCCATAAGAAATTGTGTTGGGATAATAGGTAAAGCCCGCAAATTGTTGTTCAAGTTCAGGTTTTTCATTAAAAATATATGGCAGCATCGAACCCATAGCGCGGTCAAACATCAGCACGACCACATTCTTTGCATTTCTACTTAAGGGAAAATGCGGCTGGGATTGCTGTACGGATGAAACGCTGTCGGATGGGGTCAGATCAAGCTCCCTGACGGATTTGTTGATGCTGACAAGGTTGCTGATCGACATGGCACTCAGGGCCAGAATGGCAATCAGCAGGACAGTGACCACTCTCTTGCCTGTGAAACGCAGAAGCAATACAAGCAGAGAGAGCAGAAGTAAAATAACTATCCAATTTGTGACTTGCTCACGTGGCAGGAAAGTCATATTTTCCTCATATTGCAAGGCCGGGCTAATGATGCCCAGGTTTTTGCCGAAGAACATATAGTTGACCAGAGCAATGCCGGCGAAGGCGAATAAGATTGCACTGAGAAAACGCTTAATCTTTGGAGCTGAGAGCCGGTAGAAGATGGGAAGCCAGACCAGGAAGACTCCGACTGACAGCAAGAAGCTCGACAGAATAAAAAGACCCGGATGCTCATAATGGTAAATATCGACATACTCCAACGGAGAAGCAGCAATGTAGGCGGAAGGTATCAGAAGCCCACAAAGAACAGTTAGAAAAACAGCGGCAGCCAGAAAGATCCGGCGTGATGTTGTCAGCGTTTGCGGGCTAAGGGCCTGATCTTGATCCACCTGAGGGACTTTTTGTTCGCCGGGTCTGTCTTTCAGTTTGTTTTTCCGGTGAATGCTAGTCAGCAGGTTTTTGATCAGAGAAAGCAAATTGTTAAAAGTCCAATAGAGCAAAAGAGCAGAGGGCGAGTTATACAGGAAAATGAGGAAGAATCCTGCCATAGCATAGAGTTGAATTTTGCTGCGCAGAGCAGAATCTCGTGTGTATATAATTGCCGACAGCACATTAAACAAAGTCATCAGCAGGGGCAGGGCGTTCAGCTGCCAGGGGCCGATCTGCAGCAGTTGGTCGGGAGCCGCTAAATTGCTGATCATGCCAAAGCTTGCGCCTTCCAACAACGCCAGACCGGAGAGAAACTGGTAAGCTGCTATGAAAAATGGTATTTCCAGCAGCAAAGCCAGCGAACCGCGCAGAGCATCAGTCTGTTTGTAGTCGTTTTGGCGGTAGTAGGTCTGCAGCATCATCACGCGCTCTTCGCCAGCAAAAGTCTTCCTGATGTGACGGACGCCTTTTTGCAGTGAACGTTCTTTGTCCTGAGTTTCCTTTTGGATTTTGTCGGCCTGTCTGTAAAAGGGCAGCAAGATCAGATTCATCACAATACTAAGCACAATTATTGCCCAGCCGGCTTCTCCCAGAAGCTCGTAGGCGTAGCCGAAGATCAGCTCAAACAAGAGCCGCAAGGGCGCAAGTAAAATTGTATCCAGAATTTTTCCAAAAGTGATGCTTTCCATCTTCTAACTTTCCTGTCCTGCTTTCTCTTCCACAAGTTCTGCTGCTTTGACCTCTGCAAGCTTCTCCAGGAGGTAATCGACACTTCGACTGGCACCTTCATCCGGATAGGCCCAGCATTCCTGTCTTACTTCGTCACGGCCGGCAGCAAAGCGTGGATGTGCCAATAGATCCTCAACCAGCTCTTCCAGCTGATCCAGTTTGCTTTCAGTCAGGGCTATACCCAGACGCGGGAGGGCAGAGTATGTCCACAAGGGCGTATCGAGCCACCAGGCATCGTATACAGACAGATCGAAATCCGGTTCTGTATATAAGACCGGCTTATCGTAAACTAAAGCAAATTCAAAAATCACACCGGAGAAATCAGAAATCAGAAGGTCAGCTCGCCGCAGCACCTCAAAGTTGTCTGTATCCCGATTCCATTCCAACTGAGATGAGGCGGGGTATTTGCTCATCAGATCATCTATTAGCTCCTTCTCCACCTGGAAGGAGTGTGGATGCGGGCGCACAATGATCTGCCAGCCGGTATTCAGCAGGCGTTCGATGATCCTAGCGCCATAAAGAGAGAAAATGCTGTTTTTGCCCCACGAAGGAGCGAGTAAAATGGTTCGGGACTGAGCTGCCAGAGGACTTGCCTCCTGCAGACGCTTTTTCATCTCGTCCATATAAGGAATGCCTGTCAGACGCAGATCTTTAGCCGCTAAATTACGCAATTTTTCCAGAGCGCGTATATCCTGCAGCTGAAATGACCCGGAAAGCATAACTGCATCGTAATAGTCCAGAGCGAACATGCGATAAAGTGTCACCTCGCTGGCAGCATGTGGAATGTGCACATAACAGCGTACCCCTGGCGAACGTTTCCACTGGTAAACTTCAAGGCCGGGTGTGGTGGCGAGCAGCAGCTTGGCTTCGAGCATGTTTAGTTTGGCATAGGCCTTGTTTCCCTGACCGATAAACTCTGCTTCCATATGTTCATATTTCTTCTTTAGCGCCGGATCATCCTCCGAGGCCGTCAAGTAAGTAAAGCTTTTGCCACGTCGATCCAATTCAGCGCATATCGGCTCAAAGATGCTCCAATAGCGTTTGTCATCCGAGAAAATTACTAAATCCAGAACAGCTTCCTGCCTTTCTGCTTTACAGCTGCCCATACGGAAACGCAGCTTGAAGAAAAGAAGACGCATCGAATAGAAGCTTGCACCGATCACGGCCAGCAGTATCGTGAAGAGCATACTGCCGGTACCCGGATCTATATAAAGAAAGCAAGCGGGGACATTTAAATTCATAGCTTTAAATCTAAGCGGTAGGCCTCGCTGGCAAATTCGCCCAGAAACTTCTGCAATCTGGCATAGCGCTCCTGAGCCCAGTCCTCCATCGCCTGACCGCCATAAGGCACGCGTGCTTTAGCCCACAGAGTCCAGAGGTAGTCTACGAATATTTTGGATGCGAGAAAATGCATCGTTTCCAGTGGGTTGTCCTCTCCCAGATAAGCTTTGAGGAGCTCTCGATCGCACTCAGCATCAAATTCAGCTTCTATCGACACAGCCGCCAGATCCCACATGCCATCATTCATTCCCGCATATTCCCAGTCGACCAGATAGAGTTTATCTGACCCCATAACCCAATTTTCGCAGAGAGGATCGTTGTGGCAGGGTTGCAGTGCCGGCCTGATAGTCTGATCCAGCCACTGCTTTATTTGTGAAACAGACTGTTTTGTCTGTTCGTAATCAGCGAAAAGAGGCACATCGTGGTCTTTTATAATGCTCTCGTACTGTTCAGCCATTGCGAAAACCTCAAAGGGCACTCCTGTGTCTTTGCCGCAGTGATGAATTTCAGCTAATACTGCAGCGACCTGCCTGATGACATCAGATTGGCGCAGCCGCTTTGCTGTCATGGTTTCAGCAGCGGGGATATATTTGCTGATTTTGCTGCCGTCGCCTCCAAAGAAAATCAACTCGGCATCAATACCCAGATCACAGGCCAGTTCAGTGCTGATTTTCTCATTCTGACGGTTAATCAGTACTTCAGTACCCTCACCGGGAATACGCACAACCAATTCTTCGCCCTCAGCTAAAGCAAAATGGTAGGAGCGGTTGGTGAGGCCCCCCAAACGTTGAACACCTATCAGTGTTTCCAGTTCTATAGACAGACCGAAAACTTTTTTGACTAATTCACAAATCTGAACTAAATCTGTTTTAACAATTTCTGGCATCTTTCAATTTCCGTATTCTATTGATTTTTCTATCTATTGTGTGACTTAATTTGCCTGCGGTAATCCGGATCGAAAGCGCGGAGATCGTCCACTGTGTCAAATTCATATATCATATCGGCCGGGTACTTGCGGGCCTTCATTTTCAGGCTGTCTAAATGCTGCATATAAATCGCTTCCCAGTGCAGAGGACGGGTTTTCTCCAGCTGGTATTCTCTTTCCAGAATAGTCAGGAAACGTCGGGTAAAATCTTCTTTCCAGAAGACATGTCCCATCATGTACCAGCTGGCGCTGCCGCCTATTGTTACCCCCCGAATGTAATCATCCGCATCCAGACTAAGGCACCATTCTTCAGTTTCCTTATCTGTATAAACTGCTGCGTAATAGCTTTCTTCAACTTCTTTCTCAAAAGGATTCTTCGCAAAATAATTGTCAGCAGAGCAAATGTAGCTGTTGCGCAGAATGTCGCGGGCGGCGTAAATACTGCCGTTGTTGTTGCGCTCAAAATAATCTGTATTGTAGATGAACTTAATGGGGAAGATGTCTTTCAGGTATTGGTAGTCTTCAGCTTTATATCCCAGTATGAGATGTATTTCAGGAATTTCCGCCTCTATAAGTTGGCGAATCTGTCTTTCCAGAAGGATTTCACCCTTTACTTTTACCAGCCCCTTAGGAATTCCACCGGACTGTGAAATGAAACGGCTGGAGAGGCCTGCAGCCATAATAATTGCATTGTCTACTTTGCTAGTCATCTTACCTACCATCATGTCAATTTGCCAATTATAGATAAGTCTGCTCGTAATGTAAAATTACGATAGCATTTATGTAAATTGTAAGTTAAGTGAGTGGGGGACATTAACGCCGATTAGCTGCAATTCTTGAGCCCAAAAATAGCGTTACTTTATTTATCAAGTAACGCTATCATAGATGGCAAAAGTAAAACTATTATGTTGAATTTACTTGATATCAATGCGGATTTTATTTCGCTAGATATTACTTTACTTGCATCATTTCCTGGCAATGAGGAGCAAAAAATCACATCGGATGGGACTCCGCACATCGTCATAAAAGATATTAGATGATCGGCATATTCGCTATCTTCAGTACGGTGGCTAATAAATACTTCTTTCATCCTGAATTTTTCTCCTTATCAGATTCATTTCTTAATGAAGTATTTGCGATTTACGATATTTATATTTGCATGATATGTCTAAGTTAGTTCTCTAGTTAACAATATCATTTTACATATGTATCTTGTGCCATGATTATGTACAGCTTATCCCTTAGGAATAGATGTACTGGGACACTTGCTATTAATGCCTTTTATAACTAATATACACCTAGCACAATGAGGTTGACTAGGAGACTGACTACAATTACCAAAGGCATTAAGCAACAGATTCTGGAAATCCGTTATAGTGGCGTCACCAATATGTTTGATGTGAAAAGAGTTCAACACGTAGCACATAGACGTGGTTTTTACGAACTAGTGATTTACCTGGAGGAACACAAAAGTGAGTATGTTCAGTTTATCTTGACAGGAACACCCTAGGCATAATTCTGAATCAAGGAGAACCATACATGTGTAAGGAAGGCTCGATTAAAGTAGAAGGTGACATGTTCAAATTCTGGATCAAGGTTTTTGACGAAGGAAGCGAGGGGGCATCAATAATGGTTGCATATCTACACTCCTAGTAAATCGAGAAGATATGAAAGTTTGCAGCTACGATCATTGCTGGGAGCTGGAGCCGATAGACAAAAACGCAGAAATAGCATTAGCGATTATTTTAGTGTCACACAGCTAAAATATAATACCCAAACCTTTGTAGACCAGAGATTTCATGCTCTGGTCTTTTATGGAGATTTTCTAGTAGCTGTGTCAGAGTATATCTGATAAATGCTATGATTATAATCAAATAATCACTAAAGCTAATATGTTTCCGGTAGGGGGTACTCGTGCTTAGTTGGGGCGAAATTGAATCTAATGCGGTCGCATTCCAAAAACGCTGGAAAAATAATCCAGGGAATGAACGTCAAAGCGGACAGACGTTTCAAAAAAATTTCATGGAAATATTTGGAGTGGGCTGGCGTGAAGGCCGACATGAGTACCAGATACGTGATAGTGAAGGACGCCTAAAATATATAGATTATCTTCTACCTGGCAAAATTTTAATTGAAATGAAGTCTAAGGGTGAGTCGCTGATCCGAGCATATAATCAGGGTGAAAATAAAAAATACCGCTACTCGATTGTATCAAGTAACGGTATCAGATTTGGTTGCGGAGGCAGGATTCGAACCTACGACCTCCGGGTTATGAGCCCGACAAGCTACCAGCTGCTCTACTCCGCGATTTAAATAATTTGCGCATTGGTGCTCGTGGCCGGACTCGAACCGGCACGGTCGAAGTGACCGGAGGATTTTAAGTCCGCTGCGTCTGCCAGTTCCGCCACACGAGCTCGCCACATTTTTAGCGCTTCAACAAGATAACATGCTTGTCCGACACTGTCAAGTAAGTGAGCTTT
>JAQWBU010000008.1 GCA_028706195.1 Eubacteriales bacterium | reverse complement strand
GTCTTCGAAATAAATGCCCTAACACATAGTTCCAAAAAGTGGGATGTCAGCAACAACAGCGACTGGGGTAAATGGGCTCACGCGGTGCCGCACATGATCACGGTGGATCAGGCAGCCAACAGTGTCATTTCCCGATCGGGACAAAACTACACTTTCGTGCAGAAGATCGAGTTCAACTGGGACGATGAAACTCCTCTCTATCAGGGTGAAGCCTTTTACAAGGGTTACAAGATCAGTTTTGAAATTTACGCCTATGGCGGTGGATTTTATAAATGGGACCTGAGCGGCGGTGACGATACCTGGGCGGAGAAGTACTATAATGTACGTTAGAGAAAACGCGACTGCCTCCGGATACTATTTTCCGGACACAAGTGTCGTAGAATCAAGACCCGTTATCAAAGATAAGCAGCGCAGTGACGCGCGCTGCTTATCTGCATCGTCAAGCTGGAGAACAGATATGCAAGAAATTGAAAATCAGATAAAAAGCTTAGCAAACGGTGACACCTCGGCCATGGGCAGTCTGTATGAGCGCGCAAAATCAGCGGTCTACGGGTTGTCCTTATCTATCGTGAAAAATTCACATGATGCCGAAGACGTCATGCAGGATACCTTTATACGTGTATATGAAGGCTCTGCCAGCTATCGCGCCGAGGGGAAGCCCATGGCCTGGATATTGCGCATAGCACGCAATTTATCACTGGATATTGTGCGCTCGAACCCGGCTCAGGAACTATCACTGGAAGCGGAATGGATTCTTGATGCTGACAGTGATTTTTCCGAATCTTCACTCGATAAACTGGTGCTGAAAATGGTTCTTTCTCAACTTGATGAAGAAGAGCGGCAGATCGTAATGCTACACAGTGTCGAAAGGCTCAAACACAGAGAGATCGCCGAAATTCTCGACATTCCTCTGGGTACCGAGCTTTCCAAATACCACAGATCCTTAAAAAAACTCCGAGGACTATTGGAGGAGAAAACAAAATGAAAGAAAATAATCAAATGATCGAGAATAGGCTGAAACGTGCTGTTGAATCATCTGTTCCTGATGTTTTGGCAAATGTCCTCGAGCAAATTGAAACTAAAGAAGTGCATACAACAGAAGCTGTTTCTGAAACTATAAATGACAATAACAATGAAAAAATAAGAGTTTTACCCGGCAAGAAAACCAACTTTCAGCGTTGGCCCAGAGCAGTTGCTTCGATTGCAGCGGCACTCGTGATCGTATTTGGACTTTGGATGAACCTTAGCTATTCCACCGAAGCTATTGTAGCTTTTGATGTTAATCCCAGCATTGAGCTGTCAGTAAACCGTGCTGAGAAGATTCTCAGAATTAACCCACGTAATGATGAGGCCAAAACGGTTATAGGGGACATGGATCTTAAGGGCGTCGATCTCGATATCGCGGTTAACGCATTGATCGGCTCCATGGTTCAGAACGGTTATATTTCTGAACTCAACAACTCAATTCTGATCACGGTCAACAGTAATAATTCGGAAAAAGGGGAAGAGCTGCAAGCACGTCTCTCGAACGAAGTGGGCAGCTTACTGCGCAGTTTTTCAGTTGATGGCTCCGTTATTAGCCAGACAACCGCGCGCGATAATCACTTCGAGGACCTGGCGGAGCAGTACGGCATATCCCCGAGCAAAGCTGCCTTAATCGAGCAGCTGATTGCAGCTGATCCGTCTATTGAATATGCTGATGTCGCCGGACTGTCGATCAACGATCTTAACATTTTGATTGAAGCTAGACAGCCTCAGCTGGTCAAAGTGAATATTTCGGGGCATGCGAGTGAAAAAGCCTATATCGGAGTTATGCAGGCCAAAGATATTGCTTTCGGCCATGCCAAAGTAACAGAAGCTGATGTACGTGATCTCGAAATAAAATACGATTATGACAACGGTCGCCTCACTTATGAAATTGAATTCAAGTCCCGCGGGATTGAATACGATTACGATATTGAGGCCAGAGATGGCAGTGTTATCAAATTCGATACAGATGGCAAAGAGGACGTTACACAGCCACAAACGGAGAGCACTCAAAAGACTGAAGCAAAGACAAGCAGTAAGCTAATCGGCAGCTCGAGAGCGGAGGATATAGCGTTCCGGCATGCGGGGGTTTACAGGAATCAGGCGCGTAATCTGGAAACAGAACTGGATAGTGATGACGGCGTCAGATATTACGAAGTGGAGTTCGCGGTCGGCAGTACAGAGTATGACTATGAAATCGATGCGTATTCTGGAAAAATTCTGAACTACGATATCGATTACGGCGATGACGACGACGATGACGATAGATCGGAAACAACGGGTTCTACGGCCAGAGTGACTGAAAAAGCAACTACAGCTGCTACGAATCAAAAACCTCTTGCGCAGGAAATCGGTAAAGGAAGAGCGGAAGAGATTGCCCTCCGGCATGCCGGTGTCAGCAAAGGCCAGGTGCAGGATCTGCAAATAGAGCTTGAGTATGACGATGGCATCAGATATTACGAAGTGGCATTTGAAGTCGGAGATACAGAATATGACTATGAAATCGATGCATATTCAGGCAGAATTCTGGACTACGATATCGACTATGATGATTAATCGCAGGTTTTGATTAATATGATCGGACAGCTAAAGGCTGCGTCGGTTGACGCAGCCTTAACTTATTCACCTGACTGCTTCCGGTAGTTGCGCCAGACCATGGCGCAACATTCGGTCATTCCCAGTTTTTCGTAAAAGCTGACGCGGTCCTGATCACAGACCAGATCTATCATGTAGAAATCATCTAATTCCTTTAATGCAAGCTGCATGAGCTGGCTGCCGATACCTTGATTGCGGTAATCAGGGATTACTTCCAGCAGGGGAATATAGGCTGAAAGCACACCGTCGCTGATGATATTGATAAAGCCAATGATTTGATTTTTTTCATCATCAATTGCAACAATGGATTTGAAGCTGTTATTCAGGATCTTGCGGTGGGTCTTTTTGTCCGGATGCTGTGGCCAGGCTTCAAAAAAGCCGTCAGCAAGATCTACTTCGTCCAGTGCCGGATAATATAGACGGTAGTTAATCATTTAGTTGCCTCGCGCTTTCTATTCTCCGATAATCTTGATCAGAACCCGCTTCGGTCTCATGCCGTCAAACTCTCCGTAGAAGATTTGCTCCCAGGTGCCCAGATCGAGCCTGCCGTTCGTGACGGCAACGACGACTTCGCGGCCCATGATGGTGCGTTTGAGATGCGCATCGGCGTTGTCTTCATAACCATTGTGGTCATACTGCTCGTAGGGCAGCTCCGGAGCGAGCTTTTCCAGAAACACTTCAAAGTCTCTGTGCAGGCCGGCTTCGTCGTCATTGATGAAAACGCTGGCGGTTATGTGCATGGGGTTACAGAGGAGCAGGCCCTCCCTTATACCGCTGTCGTATAGGCAGTCTTCAATTTGCGGGGTGATGTTTATGAATGCCCTCCGGCTTCTCGTGTTAAAAGTCAATTCTTTGCGATAGGATTTCATAAGGCCTCCTTGTGCATAGTTTGGTGCCAGGCACGATTTGATTCACTCTGCCCTCAGTATATAAAAAAACTCAAGAGGTTGGGGACCTCTTGAGTCTTACATCTTAGAATTATTGCTGCATATTTTGGTGCCAGGAACCAATCAATACATTATCCTTCGAGGATTGCCATGAACTGTTCGCCCGAAATGCTTTCTTCTTCATAAAGGAAGTCGGCCAGTTCGTCCAGCTTGTCGCTGTTATCGCTTAGTATTTGGTAGGCCTTGTCGTACTGTTCCTGTACGATTTCAATTACGGCTGCATCTACTCTGGCTTGCGTTTCAGCTGACGCAGTTGAAGTGCTGGCTCCGCCGAGATATTGGCAATCCTGCTTTTCCAGCTGAACCATGCCGAAGTCATCATGCATGCCAAAGCGTGTGACCATGGCGCGTGCGTTTCAGTGGCCTTTTCGATGTCGTTTGAAGCACCTGTGGTGATTGAATTGAAGACCAAAGCTTCTGCAGCGCGTCCGCCTGTCAGGGTAGCAATCTGGTTTTCCAGTTCGGTTTTGCTTCTGAGGTTGCGCTCCTGCTCTTCCACCTGCATGGTGTAGCCCAGAGCTCCGGAGGTGCGCGGAACTATTGTGATCTTCTGCACCGGGGCGCTGTGACTCTGCTTAGCTGAGACCAAAGCGTGACCCACCTCATGATAAGTAACAATTCGCTTCTCTTTTTCGCTCATAATGGCATTTTTCTTAACCTGACCGGCAATGACAGTCTCTATGCTTTCTTCCAGATCTTTCTGTGTCACGACGCTGCGGTTTTCACGCACAGCCCTCAGCGCGCCTTCGTTAATGATGTTCGCCAAATCGGCGCCGGAAGCCCCCGGAGCCATGCGGGCTACTGCGTTGTAGTCGACATCATCAGCCATATGAACGTCTCTGGCATGGACCTTGAGAATGTCTTCGCGGCCTTTCAAATCAGGCAGTTCGACATTGACGCGGCGATCAAAACGGCCGGGACGCAGGAGTGCGGGATCGAGTGATTCCGGACGGTTGGTCGCTGCGAGGATTACTACACCGGTGTTGTCCTCGAAACCGTCCATCTCAGTCAGGAGCTGGTTCAGGGTTTGCTCGCGCTCGTCGTTGCCGCTTAGCTTGCCGCCGCGGCTTTGACCGATCGCGTCGATTTCATCGATGAATACTATACACGGAGCTTTTTCTTTCGCCTGCTTGAAGAGGTCACGCACTTTGTGAGCGCCTAAACCGACGAACATCTGCACGAATTCTGAACCTGAAATGGAGAAGAAAGGTACATTGGCTTCACCGGCTAAAGCTTTCGCCAACATAGTTTTACCTGTACCTGGAGGACCTACAAGCAAAACACCCTTAGGCATTTTCGCACCGACATTTTTGTATTTTTCCGGATTATGCAGATAGTCAACGATATCTGCCAGACTTTCCTTGGCCTCTTCGACGCCGGCCACATCGTCAAAACGAATGCCCTCTTCCGAAGGGACGTAGGTCTTGGCGCCGCTATCACCGAATTGTAAGGCGTTTTTGCCGGCACCACCTGCTGTCTGCATGATCTTTTTTGAGGCGAAACGTCCCAGGAGAGTGAAAACGACAATCGGCAGGATCCAGAAGAGCAGAAAACTCACGAAAGGTGATGCTTGCTCAATGATCTGTCCGCTAAAGGGGATGCCTGCTTCATACAGCCGCATGCTAAGATCCGGATCTTCGACCATGCCGGTTTTGTAGATGGTATCCTCAGCTTTGTCCGTGAAAAGAATACTGTTTTCCTGCTCATTGATTTCTACTCTTCCGACTTCGTCGTTGTCTGTCATTTCGAGAAATTGACTGTATTCAACCTCCACAATCTGCCTTTTAGCTAAAAAAGGCATCAAAAATGTGTTAATCAGGATAATTACAAGAATAACGATCAAGTAGTAATAGATTAGTGGTTTTCTGGGATTTTTAACTTCATTCATCATGCGTAATCCCAACCTCCATAGTACGAATTACAGTATAACAGCTCCTTATAGTAACAACAAAAAATCGCCACTATTTGTGCGATTTGTTTGTTTTTGAAAAGGTTTCTACAAGATGCAAGTGTCTGTCTGTAAATATCAGAGCAGGATGGTGGCCTCAGGGTAAACCACCTGCGTTTCTTCTCGGGGTTTGCTGAGGCTGAGAGCGAATGCCACCGGACTGACGCGGCCGAGGAACATACAGACGATGAGGATAAACTGTGAAGTCTGATGGAGATTTGAAGTACCGATAGAGGTCAGGCCGACTGTGCCGAAGGCGGAACCGACTTCAAACCAGATGTCCAGAAAAGAAATAGGTCCTGAGCTCAAAACATCGTTTTCAATGACAGATATGGCGATTGTCGATGACATTACAATGAGCATGGCCAGAGCAAAAATCGTGTTGGCACGTCTATTGGTTGATTTCCTGATGTAATGACCTGACATGATAAGTGAAGGTTTGCGCCTGATATCGGAGATAACGCCAGACACCACCGCTGCCATCGTCGTCACTTTGATACCGCCGCCGGTACTGGCGGGTGCTGCGCCGATAAACATCAGAATCACAGCAAGAAATTTCGAGCTGTCTGACAAGCTGAACTGATCAATACTGTTGAATCCAGCTGTCCGCGTTGTGATACTTTGAAACAGAGCTGCAAGCGGTTTTTCATACCAGCTCAGATTGCCCATTGAATTACTGCTGCTTGTATTATTGAATTCAAGAAACAAAAACCCGATCGTGCCTACGATCAGCAAAATAGAAGTAAACTTCAGAACTAAATTGCTGTGAAAAGCTAATCCATCTTTTTTTCGTGTAAAAATATTGAGCCATACCATGAAGCCCAGACCGCCTGTGACGATCAAGGCACCGGTCACCAGCAAAATGATCGGTTCGTTATTGAAATGAATCAAGCTGACATAACCGCCGTTGCCTGCCGTTCCATGCAGATCAAAACCGGCATTGCAGAATGCTGACACGGACTGAAATATGCCTCGCCAGACGGCGCCGCTGCCATAGTAAGGCCAGAAACGCCAGATGAGTATGGCTGCACCGATGCTTTCAGCCCCCAAGGTAAAAGTTATCGTCCAGCGCAGCAGGCGGTTCAGTTCGACTATTCCGCGGCTGGAGGTGCTCTCTTGAGTAAATTCGATCTGTTGCCAGGAATGCATCCTGTTGGAGAAGGTGTAGACCGCACCGACGACTGTCGCCAAACTGAGTCCTCCAATTTGGATCATGAGCAGAATGATTGCCTGACCTGCTGTGGACCAGTATGAGCCTGTGTCAACCAGGACTAAACCTGTTACGCAAGTGGCAGAGGTGGAAGTGAAGAGGGTGACTGCGGGGCTCGTCCATTGTCCGGATGCTGATGCAAAAGGAAAAATCAATAGCACAGTGCCACAGAAGATGACAATTGCGAAAGAAATTATAGTAAGCTGAATCGGATTCTTTAAGAATCTTTCAATCTTGAAACGTTTTTTGGATCTGACATGTAAAAGTGGCATTTTATTTCTTTCGATAGATTACATGCTTACGTTTATTCAACGTTGTCCTGCTTCAGGCTGCCGCCTGAAGCGCTGTTGCGTGTTAGCCTTGTGCGACCAGCGCATCGTAGATATCTTCGTAATATTCGCTGCTTGACACAAGCAGGAGACGATCACCTTTACGCATTAAACTGCTACCTCGCGGAACCTCGGAGGAGCCGTCGGTATGGATTATCAGTGCTACCAGGGTTTTTTCCGGGAATTTGTACTCAGCCAGTGTTTTGCCCACGGCAGCGGAGCTTGGTGAGAGTTCAATTTCCAGAATGTTCGTTCTTTGATTAGGAATATTATAGATAACGCGCATGCCTTCCTGAGCGATATCCTGTTCGATGATATCAGCGAGAATAACAGCGCGACTGTGGACGTGGTCAACATTAAGCAGCTCGAAGAGTTCAATATTAGAGGGATTGTTTACATGAGCAACAGTGTTGCGCACGTGAAAAACAGTTTTCGCTATATGACAGCCGACCAGGTTATCTTCATCCTTGCCTGTTAGGGCAATGTAATAATCCGCCCCATCAGCCTCCGCGTCTGCCAATACTTTAATATCTGTGCCATCGCCATGCAAAACTTTGACAGATTCAAACCTGTTAGCGATTTCGGCTCCGATCTCCTCAACCTGTTCAATAAGAATGATTTCATAATCATTGTCAAATTTGACCAGTGTTTCAGTCAGATATCGCGCCAGTTTGCCTCCGCCGACAATAATAATTTTCATAACTTTCACCTACTTCAGATCTGCCAGAATGATGCGATCGCCTGCTTCAAGACTCGGGTTTTCTGAAATCAGATGTGTGGTGTTGCCGCGGCGCAGGCCAATGATGATCTGGCCGCTGCTAGTCTGCAGATCAGCTAGTTCGGAGTCGAGCATGTCAGGGGGGACATCAAGCAGGGTGTAGCTTAAAGTATCATTGAAAAATTTGTGTTCCAGAACGGTTTCTTCATCTTCAATGGCATGCAGAAAAGCGTTGACTGTAAAATCAGTTGAGGAAATGGTTTCCATGCCAAGAGCCTTAAAGACGTTTTTCTTCTGTGGATTGTAAAGTCTGGTAAGAACGCGCGGGACATTGAAGATTTTCGTCGCGACCCACGTAACCATAATGTTAATGTTGTCGGAATCAGCTACGGCGCAGACCACATCTGCAGTTTCGATTTGAGCACTGCGGAGAATTTCCTTGTCTGTCATGTCGCCTGTGATTTTTGTACAGTCAATGTGTTCAGCCAGCTGTAAAAATGCAGGGTCGTTATCCAGCAGAACTACCTGGTCATCTCTTTTCAATAGTGAAGCAGCAAGTTCTCGGCCTACCTTGCCGGCACCAAGAATTAATACTTGCATCTGTAATTCCTCCGCTGCGGAATACACCGCCTCTGAATCTGCAGCAATACTATTACTTTTCAATCACAAGGTCAATATGGGGAACAAAAAGCGTGTTTCCAGGCTGTTTGCCAGTGAATAATTCTGTGCCTGGCACCGAATCATGCACCCAGTCTTACAGTCTGTCGCGAGCGGTGGACAGCATTAATTTGAGGCGATTTTCCTGGTTGACCTTACTCGCACCGGGGTCGTAGTCCACGGCGACGATATTAATATCAGGATTTCTTTCCTTAATAGGTCGCATCATGCCCTTGCCGCAGACGTGATTGGGCAGACAACCGAAAGGCTGCACACAGACAATGTTTTTAATACCACTGTCAGCAAGTTCCAGCATCTCCGAGGTGAGCAGCCAGCCCTCGCCCATTTTGACACCGTTACTGATGTAACCGTCATTCAAAGCGACGACGTGTTCAAAGGGACAGGGTGCGTCAAAGCTGCCTTCCTCTTCCAGCAGAGTGATCAGATCACGCTTTTTCCTGCACAGGTACCAGTAAGCGATTTTACTGCCTAAATAGTAAATGCCGCCGCGGCCATAAAAATTCTTGTCGACGATGCCGTTATAGGCACAGTAAGTCAAAAAGTCGAGTAAGCCCGGTGTAGTAACCTCGGCCCCTTCTTTATTCAGAAAATCGACCAGATTGTTATTGCCTAAAGGAGCGTACTTGACATAAATTTCGCCGACAATACCAACTTTGACAGCGTTTCGTTTCTCTTTCGGAATGGCTGCAAAATCCCTGATTATTTCGCGGGCAAGATTTTTGCTATGGCGCAATATCAACTTACTGTCCGCTCCGATTCTCTCTCCGAGGCGAGTAATCCATTCTTCTTCCAGAGCGTCAGCTGCACCGGTATTGATTTCGTAAGGCTTTGTCTGATTAACCAGAATCCACAGCAAATCACCGTAGAGAACGGCGTCAAGCAGCCCCAGCAGTTGTTTGATGCTGAGTTTGAAACCGGGGTGCTCTTCCAGGTCCGAAAAACTAAAGGAGATCACCGGCACATAGCCGAAGCCGGCTTTTTCTAAAGCCTTGCGCAGGAGTGAGATATAGTTGGAGGCGCGGCAGCCACCGCCGGTCTGGAAATAAATCAGTGCGGTTTTATGCGGATCGTACTTGCCTGACATCAGAGCGTCGAGGAATTGGCCGATGACCAGAATAGCAGGGTAACAGGCATCGTTATGGACATAGCGCAAACCCAGCTCGGTGATTTCCGGGCCGTCAGTTTCCAAAAGCTCCATGTGGTAGCCATAGGTATTCATGAAATTGCAGATCAGTTTGAAATGAGCAGGGAGCATGTTAGGCACCAAAATGGTGTAGTCTTCCTTCATGTCCTCTGTAAACTGAACATAATATTTATTAGTTGCTGTCGCCATCTTTGGCCTCCAGTGCGCCGATTAAGCTGCGCAGACGAATACGGACCGCGCCCAGATTACTGATATCGTCGATTTTAATTTGCGTGTAAAGTTTGCCGCGGTTTTCCAAAATGGAGCGAACCTCGTCACTGGTGATGGCGTCGACGCCACAGCCAAAGGAGAAGAGCTGAACCAGCTCGACGTTTTCATGCTCCGCAGCAAAAAGAGCAGCCCGATACAGGCGCGCGTGGTAGGTCCACTGATTGAGTACGCGCGTCTTGATATTAGTCGCCAGATCGCAGACGGAGTCTTCGCTCACAACGACAAATCCGAGTGAGGTGGCGAGGCGGTCAATGCCGTGGCAGATCTCGGGATCAACGTGGTAGGGGCGCCCGGCCAGAACCAAAACTCTATGGTCGTGCTCTTCGGCATAGTCGAGAGCAGCTTGTCCCGCCTGACGTACCTCATCCTTGTATTTTTCAAAAGCCTTGAAACCCGCATGTACCGCTTTCCGCATCTCAAATCTGCTGATAGTCGGGTCAATTTCCTTCATGTGACGGTGCAGGGTGCGGCTTAAAGCTCGTTCACTATTAATATTCAGATAAGGATAAAAGAAATTTATATCTGCCAGTGAATCCATATTGCCATTGATGGTTTCACCATAGTAGGCAACGATGGGACAGTTGTAGTGGTTATCGCCGGCTTTCTCGTTTATGTTGTAGGTCAGGCTGGGATAAAAGATGAGCTCAATGCCCTGATCGAGCAATTCATCGACGTGTCCGTGCATGATTTTTGCCGGATAACAAATAGTGTCGGAAGGAATCGAGAATTGTCCTCTTTCGTAGGTTTGGCGGGTGGATAATTCGCTGAACACGACTTCATAGCCTAACTGCGTGAACAGTTCCAGCCACAAAGGAGCCTGCTCGTAGATGGCCAGAGACATGGGGATCCCGATTTTGCCACGCGGCCCGGGTTTCCCTTTCATGTTTTTGAAATATTCGCGTTTCCATTCATAGAGATTGGGCAGCTTCTTTTCAACTTTGATGCCCAGCGGCCTCTGACATTGGTTGCCGGATATGAAACGGCCGCCGTCGGCAAAAGTGTTTATCGTCAGGTTGCAGTTGTTGGAACATAATTTGCAGCTGCCGGTTCTGGATTTGTGAGTGAAGTTTTCCAATTCTTCCAGAGATAAGAGACTGCTCTCATCGCAGTGTTCCTGCGCGTAGATGGCTGCGCCAAAAGCGCCCATAAGGCCGGCTATGACCGGACGTACAACATCGCGTCCCATTTCCTGCTCAAAAGCCCTGAGGACTGCGTCGTTTAGAAGTGTTCCGCCCTGCACGACGATATGTTCGCCCAGATCATCGGGCGAAGCAGCGCGGATTACCTTGTAGATCGCGTTTTTGACCACGCTGATAGACAGTCCGGCTGAGATATCTTCAATCCTGGCGCCGTCTTTCTGAGCCTGTTTGATGGATGAGTTCATGAACACGGTACAGCGCGAACCCAGATCAACCGGTGATCTGCTCTTGATCCCGAGTTTGGCGAATTCGTCCACTTCGTAGCCCATGGAGTGGGCGAAAGTTTCCAGGAAGGAACCGCAGCCGGAAGAGCAGGCTTCGTTTAACATAATGGAGTCGATGGCTCCGTTTTTGATATAAAAACATTTGATATCCTGCCCCCCGATATCGAGGATGAAATCGACCTCGGGTTCGAAATGCCGGGCGGCTGTGAAGTGGGCGATGGTTTCAACCAGACCCATGTCGGCATGGAAGGCATTCTGGATCAGCGCTTCACCATAACCGGTGGTGGCGGCCCCGCAGATTTCAATACGATCAGCGCACAGACGCCGGAGCTGTTTCAGCTGCTCGTGTACGATCTGCATGGGAGAGCCTTTGTTGACATTGTAATAGCTGTATAGCAGCTCTTTGTCTTCAGATATTAGAACCAGTTTTGTGGTGGTGCTGCCGCTGTCGATGCCGAGCCAGGCGCGTCCCTCGTATTCTTCAATCGGAATACTTTTGACAGTGTGTTGAGCGTGGCGGTCGCGGAAAAGTTCGTATTCTTCGTCGCTCTTGAACAGCGTCGCAATGTGAGCTCTGGTTTCCGTTTTGTTTTGGCTGCCGCGAACGAGCTTATCTGTCATTTCCTGATAGCTAATGGGCTCGTTGGCTGCACTGTAAATTGCCGCGCCTCGAGCAACGGAAAAGCGTGCGCAGTCGGGCAGGTAACCTGTTTCTTCTGTCAGCTCCAGTGTTTCGCGGAAGCTTCGGCGCAAGCCTTCACAGTAGTAAAGGGGTCCACCGAGAAAGACGACCTTTCCTTCGATGGAACGGCCTTGTGCCAGACCGGTAATCGTTTGACTGACCACCGCCTGATAAATGGAGGCGGCGACATCGTTTTTGGTCGCACCCTGATTAAAGAGCGCCTGCACGTCAGTTTTTGCAAAAACACCACAGCGCGAGGCGATCGGATAAAGACGTGTAGCTTCAAGAGAGGCTGCGTCCATTTCGGTTATGCTCATGTCGAGCAGGGAAGCCATCTGGTCAATAAAGGCTCCGGTACCGCCGGCACAAGTGCCGTTCATGCGGGCATCGGTGCCGCCCTTGAAAAATAAAACCTTGGCATCTTCACCGCCCAGCTCAATGACAACGCTGGCATCAGGTATATCGCGCTGGATAAACTGACCGGTGGCGTAAACTTCCTGCACAAAGGGCAGGCCGGACGCTTCGGATACCCCTAAGCCAGCTGAGCCGGAAATGGCCATAGTAAAAGGTGCTTCTTGCAGAAGCTCCTTTATGGATGCCAGCATTTCCAAAGTTTTTCCGAGAGCTTCAGAGAAGTGACGTTCATAGCGTTCATATAAAATTTTGTCATCTACCGTGAAAACAATCTTGGCTGTTGTTGATCCTATATCAATACCGAGTGCACGGTTGCAATTCATTTTTTCGTTCATGTATTACCAGTCTACTTCATGACTATAATCTCCCATCAACAAGTATAAGAGGGCATAACCCCAGTGTCAAAGACGAAGAAAAAGTCTGCTGAAGTCTGCCAAATGATGTAGGATGTTGGAGTGAGTTATTGGTTATTTTTCTTTACGGTTTTCAAAGTAAGCGCCATCACTTTCGGTGGCGGCTACACGATTGTACCTGTCCTTAAAGACGAGTTCTGTAACAAACATCAGTGCATCACTGAGGACGAGATGCTGGACATCGTAGCCATTGCGCAATCGGCTCCCGGACCGATCGCTGTAGGGGTGTCACTGCTCTTGGGTTACAGCCTGAAGGGCAGAGGCGGGGCGCTTCTGGGGATTCTGGCTGCTATCCTGCCGCCAATGATTACTATCTCTGTCATCTACTTCTTTTATGAAGCATTTGCCACAAACTATTGGGTGCGGGCTGCTTTGCGCGGCATGAGCGGCGCCATTGCCGCAGTCATGCTGTTGGCTGTATTCTCCATGGCGCGTCAGGTTTTGAAAAAACATAAGCTTTTCTCAGCGATTTTGCTGGTCGGGGCTTTTGCGCTGGCCTGGTTTACTTCTATTAATACAGCGCTTTTGATTCTCGTGTTTGCTCTGAGCGGGATCGTGGTGTTTACTTTGAAAGATCTGCAGGAAAAAGGTGACGAATCATGATTCTATGGGAACTGTTTGTCGCCTTTTTGGAGGTCGGAGCCACTGCCTTTGGCGGCGGTTACGCGGCCTTACCCATCATCCAGAATGTAATCGTGGAAAGAAATCAGTGGCTGACGATGACGGAGATGACGGACATTCTTTCTCTGTCACAGGTGACTCCCGGCCCGATCGCGATAAATTCGGCCACTTTCGTAGGTATAAAACTGGCGGGCATTCCTGGCGCGATCGTCGCCTCAGTTGCAACGGTGATACCGCAGGCAATCATCCTCTTCGCTCTCAGTGCTATCATTTTCAGCGGGCGCAAGCTGACTCTGATTGATCGCGCTCTGGCTGGCCTGCGCCCAGGGGTTGTGGGTCTGATTGCCTCGGCTGCATTGAGTATAGTGATTTCGTCACTCTTTGCCGGTAATTCCGTGCTGGGTCTGGATCTGATCGCTGTGGCAGCTTTCCTGATCGCTCTATTATTAAGATATAAAAAGCTGGACGTATTCACAGTAGTTGCTCTGGGAGCGCTGGTCGGTCTCCTGGGCGGCGCTGTGGAATATTTATTACCATGACGACGTAAATCATGTAAAATAGTTTATGACTAAGTGACTTTGACCAATCCAGCATTCGCCAAAGTTTCAGCCAATGGAGGTAAAAATGAAAGTTATTTGTGTCGAAGATGAATTAGCAGTTGGAATAGAGGCTGCTCGGTTAATTTCTGCAGTGATCCGCCTTAAACCGGATTGCAATCTGGGATTGGCTACTGGTACAACTCCAATCACAACATATAATGAACTGGTGCGTATGTATGAGGAAGAAGGTCTGGATTTTTCACTGGTATCCACTTTCAATTTGGACGAGTACATAGGATTGGATGCGGATCATCCGCAAAGCTATGCCTATTTCATGGCTGAACATCTCTTGTCCAAGGTTAATATTAAGAAAGAAAACACGCATATCCCGAATGGAAAAACTCTGCGCGTTGACAGAACCTGCTCGGCATATGACAAGAAAATAGAGAACAGTGGCGGTTTGGATTTACAGCTTCTGGGTATAGGTCGCAATGGCCATATTGGATTTAACGAACCGGGCACTAAGTTTGTCGCCGAGACACATAAAATCAACCTGACTGAAGACACAATCAAAGCGAACAGCCGCTTTTTTGAACGTGAGGAAGACGTTCCCCGGACGGCAATTACGATCGGTATGCGTTCTATCATGAATGCCAGACGCATTCTTTTAATAGCGACTGGAGAGTCAAAAACTGACGCAGTACATGCTTTGTTATGCGGAGAAATCACACCTCAGGTTCCGGCATCGCTGCTGCAATTACATCCTGAGATGACAGTCATTGTGGACCGGGCTGCTTTAGGTGGGACAAGTCTGCCAAACTCATTGTTTTCTGATGATTAGGAGGAATTAATGGGCTCGAAAATTCTCGTTGTTGATGACGAACAAAATATAGTTGATATTCTGGAAGCCAATCTGAAGCGGGAAGGCTATGAAGTGCTGGTCGCTTACGATGGAGAAGAAGCTGTTGAAAACTGCAAAACAAAGAAGCCGGATCTGGTCCTGCTGGATTGCATGATGCCCGGTATGGACGGCTTTGATGTTTGCAAAATAATACGGCAAAATTCCAATATTCCGATCATCATGCTGACAGCGAAAAGTGAAGAGCTGGATAAAGTACTGGGGCTTGAGCTGGGCGCGGATGACTACATAACTAAACCTTTCAGTGTGCGCGAAGTGCTGGCGCGGGTTAAAGCTCAACTGCGCCGCGTACATATTCAGGAGCGGGAGCAGCAGGAAAAGGATGAAGCTATCATTTTGATCGGAGATATCATGATCGACAAGGAAGCTTATCAGGTTTTCTGTGCAGGTAAACCGCTAGATCTGACTTTACGCGAGTACGAGCTGGTTTTATTTCTGGCGGAACACGCCGGTCAGGTTTTCACACGCGAAGAGTTGTTGAACCATGTCTGGGAATACGAATACTACGGTGATGCGCGTACAGTGGATGTGACAGTACGCAGAGCCAGAGAGAAAATCGAGCCCGATCAGGATAATTTTCAATATATCCTGACCAAGAGAGGCGTTGGTTATTACTTCGCAAAGGATGTTGAGTCCAGCCTCGACTGAACAATAGATTCAGGCCTGTCAGATGGAAATGTTTCTCTACATTGTTATAGCCGTGGTGTCGACCATGCTCCTGATGACGCTGGTCTTTCGTTCACTGCTGCGTAAAATTTCAGAGAGAAAAGATCAGGAATTTCTGAGAACAATAAATCAGATAGCGAATGAGAGGGCAGAAGCAAATGCGATTCTGGCCTCTCTTTCAATTGGCGTCGTCGCCTACGGCAGCGACCATCGTTTAATTGCCTCCAATGAACTTTCCAGAGAAATGCTGGGGCATATTCCCGACACCATAGACTCCTTCCTGAATCTTTATGGAAGCGAGAATGGCATGCGTGCTTCATTCCTTATACGAGCCAGCGAGGTCAGCGGCATCTACGAAAAAGAAAATCGTGTATACCAGCTTAAGTGTGAACCGCGTCATCTTGATAAATCCGAAAACAGATTCGCCGGCCACGTCATCATGATTCAGGATGTGACCGAATCAACACGTTTGGAAGAAGAACGCCGCGCTTTCGTCGCCAATGTATCACATGAGCTGAAAACTCCTCTGACTACAATTAAATCTTATACCGAGACGCTTTTGGACTGGGGGTTGGAGGAAAAGGACAAGCAATCAGTACGCAAGGATGTGACGCGAATCTACGATGACTCGCTGCGTATGGAATCTTTGATCGCTGATTTGCTGCTTCTCTCCAGTATCGACAGCAAGGCGCATTACATGAATGCCAGAGTGCTTGATATGGGCAGTCTGTGCAGACAGATAACAGAGAGATTGCGCCCCTCAGCAGAGGACAAGTATCTGCAGTTTGAGTGCCTGGTACTACCGGCTTCAGCCCTGGTCTTCGGTGATGCGAACTCCATCGAACGCATTGTCACAAACCTGGTGATCAACGCCATCAAATATACCCCTAAACGAGGCCGGGTTCAGATCTCGGTCGGCAACATAGCCGATGACATTTATGTAAAAGTAAAGGACACCGGCAGCGGTATTCCGGCGCAGGATCTGCCTAATCTCTTTGACCGCTTTTACAGAGTGGACAAGACGGGATCACGTCAATACGGCGGTACGGGTCTAGGTTTGTCTATAGCGCACGAATTGACGGAATTGCACTACGGGCGCCTGGAAGTTGAGAGCCAGCCCGGTCGGGGCAGCGCTTTTACCTTATTTTTGCCGCGGGCGGATCGTTATTTGATACAAATTTTTCTCCGCCTCGTGAACAAAGATGAAGTCGATGATATACTAGGCAAGGCTGCGGTGCAGACACTGTCGCGAATTCTGAGTGAAAGTGACTGGGAAGTGTCTACCGGGCCAGCTGCTGATCGCGAGCATCTCGCGCGTGTACTTGAAAAGATCAGACAAAAAGTAAACAATAAAACGGAATAATTTTAATTTGAGGATATAAATTGCGTACTTATCATATAGAAGGCGGTCATCGCTTAGCAGGGGATGTACCTATCGGAGGTTCGAAGAACGCGGCTCTGGCAATCATTGCAGCAGCCATGGTCGTTGACGGGCCTAGTGTTATTGAGAATTTGCCTGAAGTCAGGGATATAGATACTTTATTAAAAATCTGCTCGGATCTGGGAGCCAAGGTTGAACGTCAGAACAGCACCTGCGTCAGAATCGATCCCAGTAGTATTAACACACACGAAGCGATGCAGCCCCTGATGGAATCAATTCGTGGTTCCTACTATTTGATGGGAGCTCTTCTGGGTCGCTTTAAGAAAGTTAAGCTGCGTATGCCCGGAGGCTGCGACTTCGGGAGCAGACCTATTGATCTCCACCTGAAAGGATTTCAGGCTTTAGGAGCCAGGACAGAGGTCGCGCACGGTAATGTCAGCTGTGAAGCGGACCAGCTTGTCGGAGGCAGTGTCTTCCTCGATACAGTCAGCGTCGGAGCCACGGTCAATATAATTCTGGCTGCGGTAAAAGCTGAAGGAAAAACTGTGATTGACAACGCTGCGCGTGAACCTCACATCGTCGATCTGGCTAACTTTCTCAACACTATGGGCGCAGATATCCGTGGCGCCGGTACGGATGTGATTCGTATCGAAGGCCGTCCCTACCTGCCGGCTAATCAGGAATACGCTATAATCCCTGACCAAATTGAGGCCGGTACCTATATGATGCTGGCTCCTCTTACCGGTGGTGATATCAAGGTCTGCGGTGTGATCCCCAAACACATGGAGCCATTGACGGCCAAACTAAAGGAAATGGGAGCCAAGGTGGAAGAAGGCGAAGAGTATATTCGCGTTACACATAATAACGGCAAGAAGCTGAAAGCTACCAGTTTCAAGACCATGCCTTACCCCGGTTTCCCGACTGACCTGCAGCCACAGGCCGTGGTCCTGCAATGCGTAGCGGACGGAACCGGCCGTATGCTGGAAAATGTCTGGGAAAACCGCTATCAATATGTCGATAATCTGCGCATGATGGGCGCCAATATCCTCACTTCCGGAAAATTGGCCGTGATTCAGGGCGGTGCGAAGCTGACAGGAGCTCGTGTCAAGGCCCGGGATTTGAGAGCCGGAGCCGCCATGGTGATGGCTGCCCTGGCTGCAGAAGGCACTTCTGTGGTGGAAGAGGTGGAGAAGATCGAGCGCGGCTATGAGTTTTTCATCGATAAAATGCGCAATATAGGAGCCAAAATAAAGGTTGTGGAGAACAACTCATGACTTGTTTCAGTGTGTCTCTGCGTTCAGGCAGCAGCGGAAACGCTACTTTTGTGCGCACAGAATCGGCGCGTCTGGTCGTCGATCTGGGGCTAAATGGTAAACGTTTCGCCATGGCTTTGGAAGAATTCGACGAAGATCCGAATCAGATTGACGCTATTTTACTGACTCATGAACATATAGATCATATTTCCGGCATTGGAGTCGTAATGCGGCGCCACCGCATACCCTTGTATACTACTTTATCCACTTTCAATAAGGCAGAGGCTCAACTGGGCAAGATCGATTACGATCTGGTGCACCTGATTGTGCCCGGCAATCCCTTCACAGTCCGTGATACGGAAATTATGGCTTTTCCAACATCACATGATGCTGTCGATCCTGTTGGATTTCGCATCAGCTCAAGGCATGGTGATGTCGGGGTCATGACTGACACCGGTGAATTCGATCACTACGCCCGCGAAAACCTGAAGGGTTGCAAGGTTGTATTTCTCGAGTCAAATTACGACCAGGACATGCTCTGGAACGGTGATTATCCGTATCCTTTAAAAGTGCGCATTGACGGACGTTCCGGCCACTTATCAAATTATGAAGCGGGGCAGGCAGCGTGCTTTTTGTTAGAAAACGGTACCGAAGCTCTGGCTTTATCTCACCTTAGTCAGGAAAATAATTTGCCTGACCTGGCTTTGCAAACTGTATCTGAAGCGCTGCAGGAAATTGGAGCGAAGCCGGATGTGGATGTGCGCGTCCGTGTATCCGAGCGCTACCACTGTTCAGTGCCTTATATATTGGAATAAGTTCCGGATTTCCGTTAAGCTTTATTAATAAAACAAGTGAGTTGGATATGACTGATGAACGTTGGTTGATTGTCGGATTAGGCAATCCCGGAAAAAGATATGAAAACACCTGGCATAATCTCGGGCGCCTGGCCCTGCGGACCCTGGCCGATCGCCATAATTTGACTGTAAATAAAATACGCTTCAAGGGCTTGAGCACAGAGGGTTTCATTTGCGGACAGCCGGTCCTGCTGCTAGCTCCGGAGACTTACATGAATCTCTCGGGTGAGAGCGTGCGTGCCGCTGCCGACTATTACAAAATTCCTAGCAAAAACATTATAGTCCTCTATGATGATATTGATCTGAACGTCGGCATGCTGCGCATTAAAGAACAGGGCGGTGCCGGTACACACAAGGGGATGAAGTCAATAATTCAACATCTGAATAGTGAGAATTTTCCGCGTATTCGTATTGGCATGGGACCTCGGCCCGACGGCGATATGGTGGATATAGTTTTGTCGAAAATTCCGAGCTCGGACCATAAGATCGTGCAAAAATCTCTTGATGCGGCTGCAGATTCCTGTGAATTAATTCTTCAAGGCGAGATCGCCACGGCGCAGGAGCGCTATAATCAAAAGAAAGAACTTGATTAATGCAGACTACGGGGCAAGACTCTCGTAAAATTCAGAAACTTATTCTGCAGGAAAAATCACTTTTCCAGACCCGGGAATATCTCCGGGCTGGGAGGTCGGTGAATCTTTTCGGCTTATCCGATCCTGCCAAATTATGGTATGCTGCGGCTTTGCAGGCAGAAAGCGGCAGACCTCTGGTGCTGGTAGTGCCCGACGAGGCCCGTGTCCGGGTGGCGGAAGAAGAGCTGAAGGAAATTGTCGGGGATGACGCTGACTTTCTTCCTGTTCTAAGTTTCAGGGCGCGCGAGTGGACACTCTATGATGCGCGGGCAGCCAGCCGTGAAGATGAAGTGTACCGGCTGGCCCTATTGGATTCGATCAGACGTCAGCAGTATAAGTTTTTGATTGTAAGTGCGGAAGCGCTGCTGCAAAAACTGATCAGGCCGGAGCGCCTGGCTCGCTTCAGTCTGGAGTTTCATCAGGGAGAACTGATTGAACCGGAAGAGCTGGAGCGGCAACTACTTTTGGCAGCTTATGAGCGTGTCAGCCGGGTTGAACGGCCGGGTCATTTTGCCAGACGCGGCGATATCATTGATATTTATCCGGCTCAGATGAACAACAGGAATACGAGCGCAGACCCTTGTCTGCGCCTTTCCTTCTTCGATATTGAAATTGATGAGATAAAGCGTTTCGATCCGGAAACCCAGCGTTCAAGTGAACAAGTCAGCGCAGTGAGGATCCCGCCTGCGCGCGAATGGCTTCTTCTGGCGGAAGAGCGTGAGGAGTTGGCGCATAAGGTGCTGGCGCATACAAAGGACACGGTGCTGGAAGCGCGCCGTCGCAGTCTCGATCGTGATGCGATTGCCAAGCTGGAGCGCATGGGTAACAGCGATGCGGAACGGATAGTAAACGGTATTTTCTTTCCGGCGCAGGATCGCTGGATGCCGCTGATGGATGAGAAACCAGCCACGCTGTTTGATTATGTGGAAAGCGGTGATCCGCTTTTTCTGCTGGATGAATTAAGCGAAGTCAAAAATGTAATGCAGCAGTCACAGGCGGGATTTTATGCACGCCTGCAATCCCTGATTGAAAATGCTGAAGCGCCCGCTGTTGCTCATGGGCTTCAAGCCTCAGCTTACGAGGTGCTGCAGGATCTGGTAACTGCCGGTACCTGGCTGTCTCTGGGCAGGCTCGCTACTGATGACAACAAAATACCGCAGGCGGAACGACTTGATGTGGATTGCCGGGTCGCGGATAGATACCGTGGCCGCAATGAACAGATGGCAGCAGATCTCAGAGAACACATCGATACAGGCGGAAAGGCTTACATGTTCGCCGGCAGCAAAGAAAGGCGTGACAGTCTGACAAGTTTTGTCAGTGAATACGATCTTTCCACAGTGGAGATTTCAGATCTGCGGCTGTCGAAGGGCTTTATTTTGCCTGATGCAGGATTGTTCCTGCTGGGCACGGAAGATATTTTTGGTGCAAAAAAGACCCGGACCACACGCCGCCGACGTTCGAAGCGTGAGGTTTTTTATCAGGATCTTGTTCCCGGATCTTATGTAGTGCATGAGGATCATGGTATCGGCCGTTTTGAAGGGACTGAGACGATACGTACCTCGGACGGAGCCAGGGATTACTTGCACATCAGCTACGCTGACGGAGATTTGCATGTTGCGGTGGATCAGTTCGATCTGCTGACACCTTATGTCCAGGTCGGTGAGGGGAAGGCTAAGCTTTCTCGTTTGGGGGGCACGGAGTGGACGCGGCAAAAAGCCAGGGCTCAGGATTCGATAAAGAAGCTGGCAACGGATCTGGTCGCACTTTATGCCGAGCGGCGGGCCCGCCGCGGGCATGCTTTCTCAGCCGATACGGTGTGGCAGGAGGAGTTTGAGGCGCTCTTTCCGTACGAAGAAACCGAGGATCAGTTACAGGCTTTAGAGGAAATAAAGGCCGATATGGAGTCGCCCAAAATCATGGATCGCCTGATCTGCGGAGATGTCGGTTTTGGAAAAACGGAACTTGCCTTTCGAGCGATGTTCAAAGTTGTGGCGGATGGTTTTCAGGCGGTTTTGCTGGCGCCGACAACAATACTTTGCCGGCAGCACTATGAGAATTTGCGTGATCGCTTGCACGATTTTCCTGTAACTGTGAGGGAGATGAGCCGCTTTGTCACCGCCAAAGAACGCCGTCAGACGATCAGCGATTTGAAAAAGGGTACTGTCGACATCGTGGTGGGCACGCATCGTCTCTTATCTCAGGATGTGGAAATCAAAAAACTGGGCCTGCTGGTGATTGATGAAGAGCAGCGCTTCGGTGTGGATCATAAGGAAATCATCAAGGCCAAGCATCCGACCGTGGATGTACTGTCTTTGACGGCAACGCCGATTCCACGCACTCTGCATATGTCACTTTCCGGTATACGCGATATATCTTTACTTGAAGAGGGACCCGAGGACCGTCGGCCGGTTCAGACTACAGTTATTGAATATGATGAAAAACTGGTGATTGACGCTGTCAGGCGGGAACATGCGCGGCGGGGTCAGGTTTTTTATCTATATAATCGTACGCGTTCAATCGATCGCAAGGTGGCGGAATTGTCTGAAAAAATGCCGGGACTTCGTTTTGTGGCGGCTCACGGTCAGATGGAAGAGCGGCAGCTGGAGAAGATAATCAGCGGGTTCATTGCCGGGGAGCATGATGTACTGGTGGCGACGACGATAATTGAATCCGGGATTGACATGCCCAATGTGAATACGCTCATAATTGAGGATGCCGATCGCCTGGGTCTGGCTCAGCTTTACCAGATCAGGGGTCGAGTGGGACGTTCCGGGCGTCAGGCTTATGCGCTGATCACGTATCGTCCGGATCGCGCCTTAAGTGAACAGGCACAGAAGCGCTTGCTGGCGATACGGGATTTTACCGAATTGGGTTCCGGTTTCCAGATTGCTTTGCGGGATTTGGAGGTGCGTGGCGCGGGCAGCCTCTTGGGCGGGGAGCAGAGCGGTCATATGGAGAACATCGGTTATGATCTCTATACCAAGATGCTGGACCAGGAGATCGATGTCCTGACCGCGGAAGAAGCCCCGAAACAAAGGACGGAGACGATTGTCGAGCTGCGTGTGGATGCCGGCTTGCCACATATGTACATATTGCTAGATGAGGAACGGCTCGACCTTTACCGTAAGATTGCAGCACTTGACACTGTTGATGATTATCGCGATGTGCTCGATGAAATGATAGACCGTTACGGCGATCCGCCGCCAAAGGCTATGGCTTTGCTGGATATTTCTTATATCCGGGCTTTCGGTGAAAGAGCCGGCTTTACACGTATTCGTGGACGGGGCCGTGATATTGAGCTTATTATTGATGAAGAAAAGGGCGCCGATATGGAACTCATTGCAGCTCTGATGGCAGCCGAATCCGGACGCCACAAGCTGGTCTTTAATGCCGGCAAACGTCCCAACATTATGGTGTGGGACGCAGCCGCTGATGAAAATAAGAGTGCTGCCATTCTGCGGGATCTCTTCGCCCAGGCCGACGACAAGTCATAAATTAGTAGTTTAGTGCATAGATTTGTGCCTGGCACGATTCTATGCACTTGCAGCTATCTTTCACTCGATGACGGTCAGGAGTTCGTTCATGCTTTTGCGCTCAAAATGCTTCTTGGCCGGCCGTGAGGCTTCGCCGGGATAGCCGATGGCTAAGGCTAGCAGAGGATATTCACCGGCTGGTAGATTCAGCCCGACCTGTACTTCCGTGACATCAAAGGCGCAGATCATGCAGGTTTTCAGCCCCAGCGCTTCTGCTTCCAGCATGATATGTGTGCCAACGATACCTGTGTCGAGCTCAGTAGCATTGAAGGAATCCTGCTTTCTGACCCAGGCTTCTTCCCGAACCCCGGTGATGACAATATGTACGGGAGCATTAAAATTGGACAGTATTTTCTGACCTTCTTCTCCTTTTAAGAGATAGAGCCGAAAGGCCTGACGATTAGAGGCGGTTGGGGCGATGCGGGCAGCCTCCAGCAGCATCCCAAGCTTTTCGTCTTCCACTTCCTTCCCGGGATCAAAACGCCTTTCGGAATAACGCTCTTTCATCAAATCCAATAATTCCTTCATTATTTATCCTTTCTCTTTTCCGTATCTGTTGAATTGCACTATTTGCGTCAACTCAACAGCCTTTGCTATATTAATGTTAGAATTTATCTAAGTTGATAATGTATACACTAAGTATATAAGATATTTAAAAGGAGGAATTTTATGTCATTAAAAGGTACAAAAACTGCAAAAAATCTGATGATTTCTATGGCCGGCGAAGCGCAGGCAACTTTCCGTTACAATCTCGCAGCTAAGCAGGCAAAGAATGAAGGTTACGTTCAGATCCGGAATATTTTTGAAGAAACTGCGCGCAACGAAGTTGAACACGGCAAACGTTTTTATAAATTCCTGCGTGAAGCTTATGAGCCTGATGAGGCAGTGAATGTCAATTGGGACTATCCTGTGACCTATGCCGACACCGTTGAAAATCTGAAGAGCGCCATTAATGGCGAACACGGTGAAGCTCACGAGATGTATCCCGGTTTTGCTGATATTGCCGAAGAAGAAGGATTCCCCGAGATAGCTTATGTCTGGCGTGAAATTGCAGAAGTTGAGGAAGCACACGAAGCCCGTTTCCGCAAATTGCTGGCCAATATTGAGAATGATCGCGTTTTCACACGTGACGAGGAAGTATTGTGGAAGTGCAATAACTGCGGTTACATTCACAAAGGCAAATCTGCTCCTGAAGAGTGCCCCGCCTGTGCTCATAAACAAGAGTACTTCGAGTTGTTTGTCGAAACTTATTAAGATCAGATCGCAAATTATTTCTGCACTTGTTTGCAGGGACAGCGAAGGCCTCCGGAGCTCCGGAGGCCTTCTTACAGAAAATAATTACGCTGCAACTTACTGCCCGGATATTTTTGCCTTCTTGATGGCACCGTCCAGCACCATGCCCACATACATAACCGGATCCCTTACCGTTGAATGCAGCGGAGAGTAAGCAAGGTCCAGATGGAAGAGATCACCGACCTTCGCTCCAAGGGTCATAGCCGTTACAAGTACATCAATGCGCTTGTCCACGCCGCCCTGACCGATTATCTGAGCACCGAGAATTTTCTCGCTATCCCGATCCGCGACAGCTTTGAGGATCATATCCCTGCCGCCGGTCTCAGCCAGCTTATGTGGTCTTTTGATATGCGCCACTTCAATATTGTATCCGGCCTCGAGGGCCTGTTGTTCCGTTAGACCTGTTTTCGCCACATGGAGATCGAAAACTTTAAAGATGCCTGTTCCCAGAACGCCTCTGAAACTCAGGTCGCCTCCCGTGATCACGTCTCCGGCGATGCGCCCGGTTTTGTTGGCAGTTGATCCCAATGGAAAATAGGCGGGCTTCTGAGTGACTAAGTTGAATGTCTCAATGCAATCGCCACAGGCATAAATGTCCGGGTCACTGGTCTGCAGATATTCGTTGACGGCTATAGCGCCGGTATCCCCCAGTTTAATGCCGGCTTCTCTGGCAAGTGTCACTTCGGGTCTGATGCCGGTGGCAACGATGACGAGGTCGCCGGGGATTTTTTCGCCGTTTGCTGTCAGCACGTGGTCTTCAGCAATAGCTACAGCGCGGGTATTGCTGTAAAGCCTTACATCGTGTTCCTTTAAATGCTCTTCAACATAGGCTGCCATCTCCGGGTCCAGGGCAGGATGTATGTAGGGCGCCATTTCAATCATGTGACTTTCCAGTCCGCGCAGCGCAAAGTTCTCACACAGCTCCATGCCAATGCTGCCGCTGCCGATGATCGCGGCAGTTTCAGGTTTTTTATTGCTGATGAATGCTTCGATTTCCAGCGCGTCCTGGATGGTTCTCAGACTGAAAACATGTTCCTGCTCGACACCTCTAATCGGAGGAACTACAGACCTGGCGCCGGTTGCGATGACGAGCTTGTCGTAATTGTCAACAAAGATCTCACCTTTTTCGAGATCCTTCACAGTGATGGTTTTGGCTGCAGGATCAATACTCAGAACCTCGTGTCGGATTTTCACATCGATACCGTATGTTTTTTTGAAAAAAGCCGGGTCGCGTGGGGCCAGTGCTTCGATATTTTCGATGACTCCGCCGATATAATAGGGAGTATCGCAAGCTATATAGGATATGTGTGTTCCCTTTTCATATATCACAATTTCCGCTGTCTTATCATTTCGGCTTGCCTTAGTGGCAGCTGAGGTTCCGGCTGCTACAGCTCCTATGACTAAAATTCTCATCTCGGCCTCCTTTGATTTGTTATGCTTCGACTATAAAATTCTCAAGTGGAATTCACTGCTAATACAAAGTGTAGCTATTGCGCAAGAGTCAGGACGTAACGCAATGATCGGGGTACTAAGCGGGAATTTGAATTTTTGTTAAATAAAAATCAAACTAGTCTCGCTACGCTGGCTTATCCTGCAAAAATAAAAAAGAAGCCCGCGATCGCGAGCTTCTTGATGGCGTCCCAGACAGGAATTGAACCCGTATCCGCAGCTCCGGAGGCTACTGTCTTATCCATTGGACTACTGGGACGTGAATATGATTAAAGCAGAACTTATTTTAGTACATGGAAGCATAATCCACAAGTGACGTGATTTCCTGGTACAAGAGAAAGCTGACATACGACTCCTACTGGATACTTCTCATATTTAAAGTCGGTACCTGAATGTGCTCTACTTGGAAGAACTAAGTAACGATATATGTAATGCCCGTAATTTTATTCCGTATCGTTTGTATGTTATTTTGATTATAGGACAATCGTTCCATTCAGATGCTCTGCAGTAGTAGTAGGTGCTGAAACAAAGAGACAGTAAGTGCAGGGATAAAGATTGATTATCAATTAAAACATTGAGATCGCGACACATGGTACATCACTGAAAAATGATTGCGGATCAGCCAATTAAATTCCGCAGTTGAAAGTACCTGCTTAAGGAAGTCTTTATGAGAAAAATAATAATTATTTTATTAATCCTGCTGTTTATTTTACCAGCCTGTTCAACAAAAACAAATAATAACGATGCAATTTTTGAAGAAGATGTTCCATGGGATTTGAGACCGATGATCAAGTATGATGATGAAATCTATTACTATGTCAAAGATAAATCAGAGGTGCTAAGTGATGAGATTATTTTCGATGGATATATAGAAAGTGAAATAGAATCATCAGAGATTCCTGTAAAAAATAATCAATCAAATTTTGGCAAAGACTATAAATACATTATAAATAGTGATGAAGACACTATTGAAGTATATATAGATGATGGTGAATGGATGGTTTTTTCGAAAGAGTCTTCTGCACCCACCACTACTGACGTAATAAACTCCACTGCTCCCGTTCCAACGCCAGCCTGGGATACGGATACATTGTACTGGTCTTATCTCAATGTCGATGGCGTGGTTTATACGATGGCGACTCATAGCGGTTTTGGAAATGATCATCTAAATCTGGAAAACAAGATCGTTCCTGAGGCCAATGGAGAGCCAACGGTGGAAAAATTCATCGCCGAAGAGCAATTGGAAAAATTTGCCTCAGTAGAGAAGGTGAAGAATGATTTCATACCTGAGGAGCCCTTAGCTGCTGCCAATCTCGAACCGAATGCAAGCATTTACAAAGTTCCGGGAAATGATGAAGCCTTATATGTCAGTTTTTATCCACCCGGAGAAAATATGCCGATGCAGTTGCGACTCTTTTTGCCGATGGACTTTGATCCGAAAACAACAGATATGTATTTTATGCATAAAAGCCAGCCGACAGATTAGCAGGCAGCGCTTTATAGCCTGTCTTTTAGCAGTTTCAGGAAGACCCCGAAAATAATTGTTATCCTGCGTATCCTATTGTATGGAGGTATTGCGTGTGAAGCAGCAAGAGCATGAGCTAGTCGCAATGATTGATGCAGCCAGAACTGATGGCGAAGCAGCCGATGACTTAGTGCAGCAGTATCTTCCCTTCATCAAGTCCGAAGCGGCGAAATTTATGCAGAATGTTCAGCTGCAATATCGTGATGATGATCTCTCAGTAGCCATGTATGCGTTTTATGAAGCAGCTATGGCCTATGACTATAAGAAGGGGTCTTTTCTGGCCTTTGCCGCTACAGCTATAAAAAACCGTTTGATTGACTTCATGCGCAAGGAACAACGACATATGAACATCAGTTCTCTGGATGAGCCATTATTTGAAGAAAATGGCTCAAACACCCGTATAGATCAGGTCGCTGCAGAACGCGACTATTATGAAGAACGCTCGGAACGGGAGGCAGCCAAAGGAGAAATCAAAAAGTTCTCTGCCAAAATTTCACGTTATGGCCTGACATTGAGCGAAGTAGCGGACAGTTCTCCTAAACAAAAGCGAACAGTCAAGGCCTGTCACAAAGTGCTGGCAGCTGCCAGAACTCAGCCCGAACTTTTAGATTCTGTAGAAAATACAGGTAATTTACCGGTAAAAGAGCTGACACTGGCGTCAGGGGTTCCCCGCAAGACAATTGATCGACACAGGAAATACCTCCTGGCCATTCTTCTGGCATATACAAATGGATTTAAGATTATCCGCCAACATCTGGAGGATAGTGCCCCCATAGATAAAGGAGTTGCAAAATGAAATACTTAGTGATGGAAACCCATAGCTCCTACGCCGTCGTGCTGGACAATGAAGGGTGCTTTCATAAAGTCGCCAACCTGAATTATGAACCAGGACAAAAACTGGATCAGGTGTATGGCATTGACAGACCTGACTCTTCAGGCGATAAGAAAAACACATACACCTGGCTTAAAGCTGCAGCCGCTGTTGCAGCCTGCGTGGCCCTGATCCTTTCTATTATCGCCTTGTGGCCACAAGGCGATAAAAAAATAATCGAAGCGAAAGGGCTGCTGGAAGTGGAGGTTTATGAGATGCAGGCGACCAAAAAACCAAGTAGCGGCAGCGAAAACGTATTTCCTCAAATAAATGCTGTTAATCTCTATGAAGGGATCGAATTTGATAACAGCGCCTGGTGTGAAGCTTTGAATCATGCACCAGGCTTGCCGATAAAACTCTCCTGGCCTGAAGAGGGAGATAATGTTGAGTTTGATATAAGCACGGAACGAGGATCTTTTCTTGCTCTAGCCAGCAACAACTGGTATCAGAGATGGCAGAAGCAATCCGTTGCCAATGAATCTACACTCTACTGGATTAACAGATCAGCTGATAACGATGATTATGTAATAAAGGGGAACGATTTTATAAAAATTATCACACGGGAAGATGATCATTTGCTTGGATATGCAGTAATCCGGATTGATTCCACAGAGGAAACAGAGAATGCCTTTTATAAGCCGCTCCTGCTGAAGTCTGTCTTTTTCCCTAAAGTTGAAGGAGAGTATCAGAATGTCACGGAGGAATATGTTCAGTCGAAAATTCGGGAACTGACTACTGAACGTAAGCCGGATGAGGGGGAAGGCTCAAAGCCAGTTAATGGAGAAGATGCCAATAATTATGCCATGCCATATTTTGATCCTCTGAGTAGTGATGACCTAGAGAGATTAAATGATATAGGTGCAAGCGTCATTGAAAATGAAGTTCTCAGCTACGATGAATTTATACAGGAGTTTGATGCTGAGGGTAGATTAAGTTTAATCAGACCACATCAAATGCTAAGAATGCTAAAAATTTACTACCCGAACGGATTTAGCACTAATCGAGGCGATGTTTATATGAATGCCACTGTCACGGGAGTGTACGATGCAAGAACAGGATTTTATTTTGGCTACAGTGTCACTAGTGATGAAGACAGCGGTGAAGACTTTGTTGGACCGTATGACCCCCAGGCCGGGCAGAAACTGCCAGCGAGTGAAGTGATAGCACGCCGGTTTATTGAGGAAAGTTTTTCTCTGCAGAGTCAGCTAACGAAGTGGATTGATCTGCATTCAACCAGCACCAATCTTAAACTTTTCCTGGATCACAGGACAGAACTCACCCTGCTACGGCGCGAACTATCAGATTCGGATAGAAATTACAGCATCTATCTGGAGAAGAAAAGCGAATATATAGATGATGGTTGGGTTTTGTATCATTTTGAAGCGCTCGAAGATTGTGATCCCGGTACCGCCATCACTCAGTATATGATTCTTCTGGGAGAGGAGAACGAGGAATGGAAAATCAAGTCTGCACTTTCAGATGACGGCAGCAGCAAGCAGCTGGTGGGCCAGCCTTTTGTCAACGAAGTATTGCAGAAATTAGGCAAAGGCAATCTTCAGGAAGCCGCAGCTCTTCTGGAAAAGATGCCGAACGAGATCCTTGATCCGGCAGAGATGGGCAGAATCAGTAGTCTGGAGAAAGAGAGCATCGCCAGGGAAGCAGAGCAAAAGGACGAGGAAGGGATTATCCCTTAGATCATTTCGATGGGGAGGCAAATAGTGAATATGAGAAAAGTTATTGTTGCAACGCTGTTCGTGTTTCTGCTGCTAATAGGAGCAGCTTTGGTAGCTTGTAGCCCGAAAAATGAATTAGCAACGGGTGATTACACTATTGTAGATGTTGTGTATGTTGGTGGAATATCATCGATGACTCGAGATGCACTGATAGAATCGAAAGTGACTACGGAAGTGATAATAAAAGATGATTCCCTTAGCATTATTTCTGCTGATAATACTGAAGAGTGGACGGACATTATCTATGTCAAAGATGAACTTAACGATGAATTTATTCTTTCGAAATATCACAAAGAAGATGAACAGCTAATGGAGTTTTTCGAAAAATATTCTGAAAGATACAGGTACAGCATCTATAACGGAAACAGGACTCAGCTCAATTATTATATTTATCAAATGGATGATGATATGTTCATTAGCCAGTTTGCCGGAGATGATACGCTCATCTTTTCTATTGATAAAATTACCTGTTCAACAAAAACAAATAATACCGATGCAATTAATGAAGAAGATGTTCCATGGGATTTGAGACCGATGATAATGATGAAGACACTATTGAAGTATATATAGATGATGGTGAATGGATGATTTTTTCGAAAGAACCTTAGATACTGTCAAGTTCCTGAAATTCGCACAATGGGGTGAGGACATCATCAAGTATACGGATGAAGTTATAGAAGTTTGCATCAGCGAGGAGGATATCCATGAAAAAAGATTTTACGATACTGTTGGTATGTTTGCTATTGTCGATCACCATTTCATGTGGGCT
>JAQWBU010000065.1 GCA_028706195.1 Eubacteriales bacterium | reverse complement strand
CCTCTTAAGCAAACCGTGATATTCTCTTTGCGGCAAAATTCAGCGAACAATCCTTGCCACTCGCTGACCTGAACATTCTCCAGATCCCGAACTGAAAGTTCAACCATACGCTTGCGATCGGAACTTTTTACATGCACTTTTTTTGATGGATTATCAATCACGACTACAATTAGCTGATCACACATTTTGCTGCCACGTTCGATTAAGTCCAGATGACCTTTCGTCATCGGGTCAAACGTTCCGGCATACGCTATGCGACGCAGCTTTTTGCCAGTGTTTGAAACGCCTACTATTAAGCTGTCATTAGTCTCTTTCATGGTAGTAAAAGGATAGCACGGAGGCACCGTATGTACAACTGCGGGACAAGCTGAGACCATCGCCGGCACTTGCGGGAATTTTCTGTTTACGCTCGCTTTCCAATACCAAAACTCCGCTCGGAGCAAGCAATGCAGGCAGGTAAGTTTTAATTTGATCAAACAATACATTTAATTCCCGCCACGGAGGATCCAGATAGATAAAATCAAACTTAAATTCTTCCTTGCTTAATTTCTTTACAACTCTTTTGGCGTCATAAGTGAATACCTTAATCCGCTCTGAGGTGCGGGTTTTTTCAATATTGAAGAACAGAGTCTTCAGGGCTTCCCGATCGATCTCACAGAGAACAGCGTGAGCGGCTCCGCGGCTCAAGGCTTCTAAAGCTATTTGACCGCTTCCTGCGAACAAATCAAGTACCCTCGCTCCTTCGATGTCAGGGCCAATGATTGAAAATAAGGCTTCCTTAGCTCGGTCAGAGGTCGGACGGGTATCCGAACCTGCCGGTGTCTGTAAGTTGTAACCTCTCAGTGAACCTGAAATTATTCTGGGCATTCTGTACTCCTTACATTGCCGGGTTTCTTAATCGCTCCGCATAACGTCGGTTAAACTCCGGTAAGATCAGGCGATTCTCTGCTTCCTTAAGTTGCGGATCTTGCGACAGGATCTTTTCTGCTGCTCCGGCAGCTTCCACCAGGAGTTCACGATCACGAGATAAGTCACTGGCTCTGAATTCAGGCAGTCCGCTTTGACGCACGCCAAAAAAGTCCCCCGGACCGCGTAAGCGCAAATCTTCCTCAGCTATCTTGAATCCATCGGTATGGCGGCAGAGCGCTGTCAGACGTCTGCGAGCCAACTCATCATCGCTGTCACTCATTAAGATGCAGAAGGATTTGTAATGTGACCGCCCTACCCGACCCCGCATCTGATGAAGCTGCGCCAGACCGAAACGTTCAGCGTTTTCCACAATCAGGATTGTCGCTTCTTTCTGATCAATACCGACTTCTATGACGCTGGTACTGACAAGGATATCGATTTCACCTGCTGAGAGAGCATTCATAATTTTATCTTTTTCCTTTGCAGGCAAACGACCGTGAAGAATAGCCAGGCGACGGTGATTGAAATTTCCGTTTTTCAAACGCTTATATACTTCCTCAGCAGATTCCAATTTAATTAAATCTGATCTCTCTACCGCCGGGCAAACAACGTAAGCAATATGTCCTTTCTCGATCTCAGCTTCGACCATATTTTCAACTCTGTTCCGATCTTTGCTTCTCGCAGTATATGTCAACACAGCTTGACGTCCTGCCGGCATGTCACGCATTTCTGAAATATCCATATCCCCGTACAGAATCATAGCTAATGACCGGGGTATGGGCGTTGCGGACATCACAAGCACATGAGGATGGCTCTCTTCCTTACTGCTCAGATTCAGACGCTGTTCCACTCCAAAGCGATGTTGTTCATCGGTGATGCAAAGGGCCAGCTGCTTATATATTAAGTCATCCGAAAGCAATGCGTGTGTCCCGATCAGGCATTGGATCTCTCCGCTTTCTACCTGGCTGAGAATCTCCCTCCTGCGTGCAGCAGGCATACCGCCTAACAAAAGACCCGTCCTGATTCCAAAAACTTCAAAGAAATTACTTAAGTTGGCATAATGTTGCTGCGCCAGAATGGAAGTTGGCGCCATCAATACTGATTGTTTTCCCGCCAGGGCAATCCGTGCCATTGCCAGCATAGCAACAGCTGTCTTGCCTGAACCTACATCTCCCTGAATCAGCCTGTACGCAGGTGAGTTGCGCTCAAAGTCACGTTTGATTGCTGCCAATGTATTTTGCTGAGAACCTGTAAGCTCGAAACCGAGACTTTTTTCCATTTCCAGATACTTTGCTTCGTCTTCTGCGGACAGAATGATTGCTTGACGCTCCAATAGAGTCCGTTCGGATTTAAGTGAACGCAAACCGGCCATAATGAGAAAAAGTTCCTCGAAGGACAATCGGCGTCTGCCTACCTCAGCGGCATGTCTGCTTGAAGGAAAGTGAACCTCGGAAAAAGCGTAAGCCGGTGAAGCAAGCTGGTGCTCTCGCCTGCAGCCGGCAGGAAGAAATTCACTGAATAGCAGACCATCCGAATCCAGTACTTGCGTTACTGCATCACGAATAATATTTTGCGTCAGCCCTTCAGTCAGAGGATAGATGGGTAAGAGAGGAGGGACCTCAGTTCCCTTGCTTTGAAATTGGGGGTTCTGAACAGAAAAGTAGCGGCCGGCACGTTTTATGCGACCCCTGAAGATTAAGCTGTCTCCGCGATGTATCTGTTTCGCGATCCAGGGCTGATTAAACCAGACAGCGCTGATCACGCCGGTGTCATCCTGCAGCTTAATCAGTGTTTGGGAATTTCTGCCGCGACGGTTAACTTGCGGAACAGTTATCACGTTGGCCTGGAAACAAGCGGTATCATCATCTTTCAAATCACATATATTGCTGAGATCGGACCAGTCTTCATAGTCACGCGGCAAATGCCAGATAAGATCTTCGCAGGTCTTAACCCCCAGCTTTTTAAATAAGGCGGCTCTCTTATCAGAAATACCCCGCAGGACAGTTACTTCTTCGTCCAAAATACTGCGTTTAGACACAGTCTCCGGCCTCCCTGCCCTCCAGATCCTGCTGTGATCCGTAAGCGCATAAGCGTAAGAGCGGACAAGCTACACAGTCCCTGCAGCGAGCCTTGCAGATGCTGCGGCCGTGATAGACCATGAAGTGGCCCCAATCTGTGTAGGAATCCTCAGGAAGAACCACTGCAAGATCCTCTTCTATTTTAGCAGGATCCTTTTCACCGGTCAGGCCAAGTAGCTTACTGATACGGGCACAATGTGTATCTACGACAATGGCCTGCTCTCCGAAAGCGTCGCCCAGAATCAAATTTGCTATCTTGCGGCCTACTCCCGGAAGGCTAAGCAGCTGTTCCCGCGTCCGGGGAATTTCACCGCCGTAATCCTCAAGAATCATGATAGCGGAGCCCTTGATCGCTTTGGCTTTATTTCGATATATGCCGCAGGAACGGATTATATTCTCAATGTCTTTTAATTTAGCCTCTGTCATCTCTGAAATTGTCGGATAAGCCGCAAAAAGCTGAGGTGTTATTTTATTCACGCGTTCATCAGTGCATTGCGAGGCCAAAATGGCGCCTACAAGCAGTTCCCAGGGCGACACAGCATCTAATGTTGTTTTAGCATCAGGGTAAGATTTGTGTAAAATTTCGATGATTTTGCTTGCGCGCTGCTGTTTATCTTTTTTACTTTCAGGCCTCATCAATTTCTCGCTTGCTGCAAATAACAGGAAAAATAAAGTTCTGCGTCTTCACTTGGTCGGTATACCTTCATAACGCAGTACGAACCTATTGACTTTTCTTCCATGTACTCAATTAAATCTTCAGTTGATTCCGTTGGCTCTTCATTGATCGAAAGTATTATATCACCTTCACGTAAGCCCGCAACGTCGGCTGGACTATCCAGCTGCACACTAGTCACGAAAAGTCCCATGGGATATTCATAACGTTGGGAGAAATGCGCTGCCGTCTCGTCAGACATCACAGCAATCCCCAGCATTGGCCTCAGTGCGGGAGGGTTCTCTGCAAGCTCGAGAATATGGTCAACAACTTTCGTGATGACAGGCGCGGGAACCACATAAGTGCGATAATCAAGATAGGAATGTTGGTTCGAAGCACTGCAGATGCCCACAACGCGGCCGTACTCATCTACCAGAGGTGCTCCGGGAACTTTATTCAGGGTTGGAACGTCTGTAACAAATAAAGAATAAGGCAAACCGTTTTCACGTACGGCGGGCCCCTTAACACTCATGACATGACCGGGTATCAGGCTGCCTTTAAGAACATAATCCTCGGGCGCAGTAATCACCCCGACCGGAAGACCCACTTTAACTTCACTTTTTCGGCTAAGAGCTTGAGCAGTAAGCTTTCTGCTGTCAGGTTCAACTTTTAACAATGCAATATCACTCATAGTATCAAAACCGTACATAGTTGCAGGGAAAGGTTTTGTATATGCATCCACATAAACTTCAACAGAAGCTCCGTCCATTAAGATTCCACGGTAATCCACTGCCTTTTCGAACATGGAATACGAACTGATGAGAAGCCCTTCTTCATCAATGATTAACGCAGAAAAAGTCTCTTCTCTCTTCTCATATATGCTCGAAGCCGGGATAGTAAGTCTGATCATGGCGACAGATGGATTAACCTGTTCGAATATCTCAGTCCATGCCAAAGTGACAAGAGGATGATCCTTATCATCTGTTACAATCGGCCTGCTACCGGTCGGTTTAGTCTCGTCTGAGCTTCCTGAGCTGCTTGCGCTGCTAGAATTACTTGTCGTCACAAGCAGCGTTGAACTGGTGCCTGGACTTGTAGTGGGCACAGTGCTTTTTGTCGTAGTAGAGCTGCTAGCCGTTGTATCAGTTGTAGAAAGTGTCGATTTGCTTTTGCTTGCCTCAGTTTTATCGCTGGTGTCATTATGTGAATTTGTTGAGGGCGCACCAACACTGTTAACCGGGCCACAACTGCTCGCGAATAAAAATAAAAGCAAAGATAAAACGACTAATATACTCGATTTAAATGTATGCTTAGACATTAATTAAATCTGTCCTTTCATTAGCTGGTGCTAGTCAGGATTAATTCATGCAAATAACGTTAGCATCTATCTTACGTAATAATAATGTATATAATGTGAACAAATTCGCTGCATCAAGGCCGCTCCAGTGTAAACATGATGCCCGCTCCGCCTAAATCTGAATGATAGGCTTTGATGAGCTGGCCATGTCTCTTGATCAAGGTACGCGCAATATAAAGTCCTAATCCTGAACCCTCAGTGGAGCGTGAGCGCTCAGCTTTGTAAAAGCGGTCAAAAATGTAGGGAATATCTTCATCAGAAATACCTTCTCCGTTGTCTTCAACTGCCACGTGCACCAGTCTATTTTCAAGACTTGTACGCACGAGCACCAGTCCGGATTGCGGGGCAAAGCGAATCGCGTTGGTCAGGATATTGCTTAATACCCGGGTTATTGCATCTTCATCAGCAATGACGTTATAACCGGTTCCCTCACCATCTGAGAGCTGTAATTCAAGGGTGAGATTTTTTCCCTTCAGAAGTGGTTCCAGCGAATTCACAATGCGGATGATCAGATTATTTATGTTAAATACGCTGCGGTTTAAGGCATTGATATTTCCATCGAGCGTTTGATCAAACAAGGTATCAATCAGTTGACGTAAACGCTCAGTTTCAGACTTCACTATGTCCAGATAATGCGGATAGCGTTCCGGAGGAATGGTGCCATCGCGCATCGCTTCGATAAAACCGTGGATCGATGTTATCGGAGTGCGTAAATCATGCGAAATACTGGAGAGAAAGTCGGATTGCTGCCGTTCCTGTTCTTCAAATTTCGCGATCAGAGTATTGAAGGTCCGAACTAACAAGGTAAGGTCGTCTTCGTGGCGCGCCAGGTCCTCGTCACCGTCGTCAAGTGTCAGGGGCTGCTCTTCTTTACCCAATTTAACCCGAGCACTCAAATCTCCTTTATATACTTTATCCGCTGTCAGAGCCAAAGTCGAAATCGGTTCCGTGATCCTGCGTGACAGGAGCACAATTATAATCAGTGATAAAAGGAAAGAAATAAAGAAGGAAATAGGAATACTATTTTCCTGCAGGAGCGCTGTAAAGCTGTCAGGTCTCAAATGTCGCAGCAAAAGTACTTCTCCGGTGTACACTCTCGTATAACTCGGCAAAGGGCTGCTTGCAACCAGCCAGGAGCTGGAATCATCCAGATATTCATTCAAGCCGGTCTGTTCCGCAGCACTGCTGTAGTTGCTGCGTCCGCGATTTGTCAGCTCGTTGGGCAATACGAAATAACGCTCGGCAACATCATATTCCAGCTGCTCAACCAGATAAGCCGGCAGGCCGGTATCGTACACTATATGATTGTTTCCATCAATAATACAGACAATGGCACCGGTAGATCTGGCGGCGTATGTCCAGTAACCGCTTACTTCAGCCGTAATGAAAATTCTGCCTCCCTCCTGCATGTGGCGGGCCGTGAGATCAGCAAGTTCATTCGCGTTGCGCTCCAGATCATCGAGTCGCAGCTGTTTAGATGTCGCTGAAGAAATAGAAGTATAAACAACTGCTAAAACAGAAAAAATTATAAGAATAGCCAGTGAGATGCTGACTAAAGTTCTGCCATAAATTGACAGCCGCCATTTCATCAGGTCTTGACCTCGAACTTATAGCCCACGCTCCATATCGTCTTGATGTTCCATTCAGGATGATCAACAACGTCCAGCTTCTCACGAAGGCGTTTAATATGAACGTCAACTGTGCGGGGCTCACCGTAATAGTCAAAGCCCCAGATGTTTTCCAGAATTTGACTTCTCGTGAATACACGGTTGGGATGAGAAGCCAGAAAATATAAAAGCTCAAGTTCCTTAGGCGGGAGACTCAACTCTTCGCCTTGCAAGCGCACCAGATACTGGGTCCGGTTTATTTCCAGATCGGGGTAGGCTATCACATCATCCCCACTTTGCTGACTGTCATTTGCAGAAAAAACGCTGCTTGGGGATGATCGTCGCAAAACAGCCTTGACCCTGGCAATCAATTCCTTAGGTTCAAAGGGCTTGGCTATATAATCATCAGCTCCAAGCTCAAGTCCAACGATTTTGTCCAAGGTATCGCCGCGCGCTGTCAGCATTATTACCGGGACGGCGCTGTGACGCCTTAGTTCACGCATGACATCAAAGCCACTCATTCCGGGCAGCATCAAATCCAGAATAACTACATCCGGATTTAACTGCTGCACACGGTCCACGACCTCATCACCGCGGAAACAGGCATCAACCCGGAAGCCCTCGTTTTCGAAATACAGCTTGAGCAGTTCGCTTATATGGGGATCGTCATCCACGATCAATACGGTTTTATCAGCATTAATTCTCATCACCATCCTATTTCCAGAATAATACTCTTTGGCGGAAATGCATGTCAGCCAAAGTTTTCACTTTTAATATTATAAGTTATTTTCTTGAGCTTGAAAAAGATCACCCATTTCTTCCAAAAAGGAAGAAATATCAGAAAATTCTCTATAGACTGAAGCAAAACGGATATATGCTACCTCATCTATGCCTCGGAGCTGCTCCAAAACAAGTTCGCCGATCTCTGAACTCGGAATTTCTCGTCGCAGTTTGTTTCCTTCGCTTTGTTCGATAGTATGAACGATTTCCTCAATCTGAGCAGTAGTGACTGGTCTTTTCTCACAGCTCTTCATGATGCCGGCAATCAATTTCTCACGGTCAAAAGGTTGTCTGCTTCCGTCTTTTTTGATTACCATCAGGGGCATTAATTCAACACGCTCGTAGGTTGTGAACCTCTCACCGCA